>JAICXZ010000438.1 GCA_025934475.1 Mucilaginibacter sp.
AATGCAACACAGGCTTACCTGTATCGCGTAAAATTAAATGGTTCGAGCAAAACCCCTCAGAGATTAACGCCGAATGATCTCCCGGGCACACACAGCTATACGGTTTCGCCAAACGGAAGGATAGCGATGCATTCTTTTTCAAATAGTTACACGCCGCCACAGAACGAAGTGGTGAGCCTGCCTGACAGCAAGCATATCAGCGGCACGCAAATGATGGTGAAAAAGGATGCAAAATTCAAACCTACTTTCTTTAAAGTAAAAACCGCAGACGGTATAGAAATGGACGGATGGATGGTTAAGCCCACCCATTTCGATTCGACAAAGAAATACCCTGTGGTATTCTCGGTGTATGCAGAACCAGCAGGACAGACCGTTGTTGACCGCTGGGGCGCCGGACGCAATGGCCTTTACGTGGGTAATATGGCCGATGACGGATACATCTATATGGCCATAGAAGGTCGTGGAGCGCCTGCGCCAAAAGGAACTGCATGGCGTCATGCGATCTACAAAAATATCGGTCTTGTCAATATCCGCGACCAGGCGATGGGCTGCAAAGAGATACTAAAATGGCCTTTTGTGGATTCGAGCCGGGTGGCAGTACATGGCTGGAGCGGCGGCGGATCTACCACACTTAATTTGCTGTTCCAGTATCCTGAAATCTATAAAACCGGTATAGCTGTGGCCGCAGTGGGCTGGCAGCTATCCTATGACAACATTTACCAGGAGCGCTACATGGGCGTGCCGGTTGATGATGCCAGCCGCGAGCCATTTATTAAAGGTTCACCGGTTACCTACGCCAAAAATCTGCGCGGACACCTGCTTTACATGCATGGCACAGGAGATGATAACGTACATTATCGCAACGCCGAGTTGCTGATCAACGAGTTGATCAAATACAACAGGCAATTTCAGTTGATGTCGTACCCTAACCGCTCACACGGAATATTTGAGGGCGAAGGCACCACATTGTTCCTGCGTACTATGTTTACCAATTACCTGAAGCAATATTGCCCGCCGGGAGCGAGGTAATGGTTTTGAATATCGAACACTGAATGCCGAATATCGAATTTCGAAGGTTTTATACATACTTCATCATTCGAAATTCGGCATTCGATATTCATCATTCAATAAAAAAGCCCCATCCGGGGCTTTCTCTTGTCATAAGGGTTGGGCTTTAAAACGGCATATCGTCTTCACCGTTGCCGTTTAAAAGGTCGTTATCTGCAATGCTCTTGAAACCCTGGCGCGATGGTGCGCCATCCTCGAAATCGCTCTTGCGGCCGAGCATGGTGAAATTTTCGGCTACCACCTCCGTGGTATATTTTTTGATGCCTGCTTTGTCTTCAAAGGAACGTGTTCTCAATTTACCTTCGATGTATACCAATTTGCCTTTTGACAGGTATTTACTGGCCAGATCGGCCAAGCCACGCCACATGACGATATTATGCCATTCCGTTTGTTCAACTTTCTGGCCGTCTTTGTTAAATGTCTCTGAAGTTGCTAACGGGAAACTCGTTACGGATACGCCACCTTCTAAATATCTCAGCTCTGGGTCTTTTCCTAAGTGACCTATCAGGATCACCTTATTTATTCCGGACATAGTTTTAAAAATACATAAAAATTATCTTACAAATTAAAAAAATGATTTAGAAATAAAAAAATGATTTTCGGGAGCGCTAAATTCTCAAGTTCGCTTATGCTCTTGTAAAAATATTTTTGTTTTAATTTAATTTCAGACGGAATTGCAATCTGGATAAACTGAGCGTGAATACGCTGATGCGTGAGGACATGTTTCTTAAAAGGGAAAGATTTTATTGTAACAGTATTGTTACCAAACAATTCCCGGGTTGCGGGTATTGCCATCACCTCTTGTGCTGATAAAAAAGAGGCCGATTCGATCATTGGTAAATCGTACATATTGGCCCAGATGTCTTTGTCATCACGTTTGTTCACCCACAAGCCATCACCATCGGTAATCAGAAAGTAATTGAAATAACGATCACGAACCCGTACTGTTTTAAGTTTTTTGGGCAATTCGGCCACCTTGTTGTATTGATGCGCATAACAGCCCACATTAACCGGGCATTTCACGCAGTCCGGATTCTTAGGTCTGCACAACATCGCCCCAAATTCCATCACCGCCTGGTTGTGTAGCCCGGCATGATCATGGTTCAATATCTCATCAGCAAGCCGTTGGAAAAGCTTCTTTCCTTTGGTAGAATTGATGGGCTCATTGATACCGAAATACCGTGCCAGCACTCTGTAAACATTGCCATCTACTACCGCTTTAGCCTCGTTTGACGAGAAGGACGCGATGGCGGCCGCGGTATATTCGCCTATGCCCTTTAGCTTGATCAACTTCTCGTATTTAGTCGGAAAATCGCCTTTATAAAGTTCCGCTACCTGCGTGGCGGTTTTTAACATATTTCTGCCACGCGAGTAGTATCCCAGCCCCTGCCAAAGCTTCAAGATCTCGTCCTCACTGGCCGCAGCGAACGCTTTTACATCGGGATATTTTTCAAGGAAGCGGTAAAAATAGGGCATTCCTTGTTCCACACGTGTCTGTTGCAGAATGATTTCCGAAAGCCATATAATGTAAGCATCGGTAGTGTCTCGCCAGGGCAGCGCGCGTTTATTAACATGGTACCATTTGGTCAGCTCATCAGAAAAATTCATCTGCCAAATGTAACTTGATGATAGTCAATTGTGCTAAGAAATGTAACGTTTACGTTTAAATTGCATTCGGGCCAAAAAAATTGTGTTAATAATTTCAATTATTCCCAATAAACCAATACTTTTGCAACCCCAAAACAGTTAAGTATTTACAAATTTTATAAAAGAAAATCTGATATGACTAAGGCAGAAATTATAGCTGAAATCTCATCTAAAACCGGCATCGAGAAGGTTGACGTTCAGGAAACTGTAGAGGCGTTCTTCAAAGTCGTTAAATCATCGATGGTTAGCGGAGAGAATGTCTATGTAAGAGGCTTCGGAAGCTTCGTAGTTAAAAAGAGAGCGAAGAAAACAGCGCGTAACATTTCTAAAAATACGGCTATAATTATTCCTGAACATTTTGTTCCAAGCTTTAAGCCTGCCAAAACTTTCGTTGAAAAGGTTAAATCTGGAGCAAAAAAAGCTGCAAAATAATTTTTCGGGCATGAACGGAAAGCAAATAATCGTAATAGCAGTTGTACTCGTTATCTCCGGTTATTTGTATTTCCAGCCCGTAAAAGGGCTGACAAAGCCACAAACAGCCAAACAAACATCGCAGATGGCTGCCGCAGGCGCGAGCCGGGCAACCGCAAAAGTAACCGTCGACCAGGTATCGGCGCCCGCGAAAGCGGCGATAGGGGCAGCTTTGACTGCTACGATAACCGACCTGGAGACGCAGTTAAAAAATGCCTCGTCTGATGCCGATAAGCTAGGCCTTCAGAAAAAGCTTGCCAAACAATGGTTCGACGACAATCAACCGGCGCCGGCAGCCTTTTATTACATGGAGGTGGCAAAAAAGGAAAACTCCTTTGACGATTGGATGAATGCGGGCAACCGCTTCAACGAAGCTTACAAAGGCACTCAGGATACAGCGGTACAACCCGCTTTTGTAGCCAATGCCATCGCTTCGTTCAAAAATGCAGTTAAGCTGCAGCCCGAAAACCTGGATGCGAAAACAGGGCTCGGTGTGGCTTACGTAAACGAAACGGCGTCGGGAATAACCGATCCGGATGGCGGCTCGCCGATGCAGGGTATCATGCTGCTGCTGGAGGTGGTGAAGAAAGATCCGAAAAATTTTAAGGCAAACTTAAATTTGGGTTTGTTTGCCTTTCAGTCGAGACAGTATGACAAGGCTATAAGTAGGCTTAAAACAGCGATAGCGCTTGCACCGAAAGAAGAATTGATTGAACCATACTTTTTCCTGGCCGAGAGCTACAAGCAGCTTGGTGAGAAAAAGGAAGCGATAGAGGCCTACCAGAAGTGCAGGCAGATGATAGCAGACCCCGTTGTCGATCAAAAGATCGATCAATATATAAAGGAGCTAAAAAATTAAAATTTACATTTAAAAACTTATTACTATGCCAAGCGGTAAAAAAAGAAAAAGACACAAAATGGCTACTCACAAACGCAAAAAACGTTTGAGAAAAAACAGGCAC
>JAICXZ010000522.1 GCA_025934475.1 Mucilaginibacter sp.
GGCGTTTGTCCAATTATATTTTATGGTGCCTGTACCGGTCACAATAAGGTTAGTTATAGATCCAACGGGCTTGCTACAGTCGGTGGGTTTGATAGAGACCTGGGCTTGATCGACGGATAAGCCCGAAGTTTGATTTATAGTTGCAGTGCCATAAGTTTGAGTACAGCCTGTCGTTTTCCCGGTGATCCGCAAAGTATACTTCCCCGCAGGCAGGGCGGTTATATCTACAGAAGTCCCCACTACCTGACCATTTTGATCCGTCCAAACGGCATCATAATCCTCGTTCTGATAAGTTGTGACTTGAATACCTAAAATAACGCCGCCCTGATTGCAGGTCGAATTTACAATCTTAATATTCGCTGCGTCGATTTTTACTGACTTATCGAATAATTCGATCCAATCGGATTTGGCACCGCAAACATCGGAACCAACCTTAAGCATATACTTACCTGGCGGCAAATTGTTAACATCTATTGAAGTTGAAACAACATGTCCATTTTGATCAACCCATCTAACCTGTCCCGCATTATAAAATTTGATACCTTGTATGGTGCCGCTATTATCGCCACATTTTGGTTGCGTAACTTTTAATCCAGCTATGTCTATTTTGGCTTTAGTAAACAGCGAAGTTTGGTTGTTGTAAATGGCGGATGCCACTACGTTGACGGGAACTATTCCAGAGTATGACCAATTACCGCTATTATCAGCAGTAACAAAAGTAAAATAGTCTCTGGGATCACACGAGGCGCACGTGCCCTCGCTATTCGAAAACAATTCAACCCTGGCTCCCGGGGTTGCCGTTCCGGAAATGCTATTGGCGGTGATCGTATTTATCTGTACCTGTGGCAAAGGCTTGGCGTAAGCCTGTGTTACAAAATCGTGTATGTTAAAAAACGAGCTGGTAATACAAAATATACTGTTTTGCGATATTACAACGGTATTGGCCAGCTGTTCCAGTATTCCATTACTCAGGTACCCGATCGTATTTTTATCGCCTGGATTATTGCCACCAACAACCGCATCGATACCAAGCTCCAACACTATCGCTGTTGGCACCTGAGGATAATAGGGTGCGAATTGCGAAAAATCTATTTTGCCAGTCGGGTCTGTACCTATAGCATTCCCTTTAATTGTTATGTCACCAAACCCGTCTGCGCGTATCGCGGAGGCCCCAAAATTCTCTATTAGGTTGTTGCTTATGGTTCCGTGCATCTTACCTGTACTTGGAGGATTAAAGTGACCTGACTCTATGTCAATCCTACCCTGTGAGAATAGCGTAGTCGATGATGTGGTACCGGTGTAATCTGTGCCGAGCTTATTATTACTGATGACATATGTCCAGTCATCAGGCAGATGATCCCAAGTCAAGTTTAAACCACCGCTCAACAAGTTGCCCTGTGAAGAATTACCCCCTATGATAACATTGGAAATGTCATATACATTTAAGTTACTCGGATATCCTATTAACCCGTTGGGTTGGTAACCGATCATATTTGATTGAAAAATGAAGTTATCGGAATTGTTAATATCAATTGCGCCACCTGGCATAAGACAATGAGTAATGGTAACGTTAGGCGTTGAATCAATTTCGATGTTGAATGAGTTGTCTTGGCCATCCCATGTTAAAGCATCCAGATACAAGCTGCTGATGCTAAAGCTGCCCAGGTTACTTCCCTTAAATACATAAGAAACGGTCAATTGCGGCGGTAAAAAATCATCAAATATTTCCACTTTAGCACCGCTCACGCCAAAGAACGCTCCGGGTTGCGTTGTTGCATCAATTACTAGATTGGCTGATAAATTCGGCAATTGGCTCAATAGGGTTATTGTCCTTCCTGCCTGACTGATATCGGGCAAATTAAAATTGATATAATCCGTCGTCGCACTCCCATTCGCCGCCGCCTGCGTCAACGCATCGCGCAGCGTCCCGGGCCCCGAATCAGCATTACTCGTTACGACAAAAGTCGCCCCAAATGCTTTTACGCAGAAAAACAAGGTGATGAAAATGAGTGATATGAGCTTGCCCCGCATGGTCCAGGTTTGCGGCGGTAAAAATACGATTTTTTGAGCAAAACAGACCGGTGTAACGTCACTGTCACACTCAGGTTATGCAATTGTTAATCAGTTACCAAAATTGTACCTTTGCGCCATAATTAACCGGGACACATATTCATGAAGTTGAACACAGATTATCAGGAGAAATTCCAGAGCAGGCATATTGCGCCAAATGAAGCCGATACGGCCGAAATGTTAAAAGTAGTTGGGGTAGGTTCACTTGATAAATTGATCGAAGAAACCATACCGGCGAGCATCCGGCTTAAAAAACCGCTCAATCTTCCGCCGGCAAAAAGCGAGTTCGATTACCTGAACACGCTGAAGCAAACTGCATCAAAAAACAAGGTATTTAAATCGTATATCGGCCAGGGCTACTATGATGTCATTGTGCCGGGTGTTATCCAGCGTAATATTCTCGAGAACCCGGGATGGTATACCCAGTATACGCCTTACCAGGCCGAGATAGCTCAGGGACGTTTGCAAGCGTTACTGAATTTCCAGACCATGGTCATCGACCTGACCGGTATGGAAATTGCCAATGCTTCGCTCTTGGATGAAGGGACTGCTGCCGCTGAGGCCATGTTCCTGCAATACAGCTTACGCAAGAACCAGAATGCTAAGGTGTTCTTCGTTTCTGAAGAAGTGTTTCCGCAAACAATCGATATTTTAAAAACACGTTCGGGACCTTATGGTATCGAACTGCAAATAGGCGATCACCGCACTGTTGAGCTGAACGAGAATATGTTTGGCGCCATCGTGCAATATCCGGCAGGTGACGGCGCAGTTTACGATTATTCCGACTTCGCTGCTAAAGCACACGAAAAAGGCATCAAGCTTACTGTTGTTGCCGATCTGATGAGCTTGCTGCTGCTAACGCCTCCGGGCGAATGGGGTGCTGACGTAGTAGTTGGTACAAGCCAGCGTTTTGGCGTGCCTATGGGTTTCGGCGGGCCGCATGCGGCGTATTTCGCTACCAAGGAAGAATATAAGCGTTCGATTCCAGGCCGTATCATTGGTGTAACCATCGACAGCCATGGCAATTATGCTTTGCGCATGGCCCTGCAAACCCGCGAGCAACATATCCGTCGTGATAAAGCTACTTCCAACATTTGTACCGCGCAGGCGCTGCTGGCTATTATGGCCGGCATGTATGGTGTATATCACGGTCCGGAAGGTTTGAAACTGATTGCTGAACGTATCCACGGTCTTGCCATCCTCCTTTCAAAATCGCTAGCCGAACTGGGCTACAAACAGGAAAACGAAGTTTATTTCGATACCGTAAAATTTGACCTGGGCGAACTGGTGGGTTCGATCCATGCTGAAGCGCTGAACAACGAAATGAACTTCCACTATCAAGGTTCAGTTGCTACGATTTCTATCGACGAAACCACGTCTCCGGAAGACATCAAAACCATCGTGCGCTTTTTTGCTAAAGTAAAGGGCAAGTCACTGAGCGATGTAAACTTTGATGCTCATAAGGCTAACATTGAAACTGTCATTCCTAAGGCTCAGCAAAGGACATCAGCTTACCTGACCCATAGTATTTTCAATACGCATCACTCGGAGCACGAAATGCTGCGCTATATCAAATCACTGGAGACACGCGACCTTTCGCTGTGTCACTCCATGATCGCAC
>JAICXZ010000316.1 GCA_025934475.1 Mucilaginibacter sp.
AAATCAAAGATGATTTTAATGGCAATGTATTGTTCGCCGAAAAAGGCAATGTTGTTTACCAAAGATCATTTGGCTACGCAAATTTTGCTACCAAAACTCCATTAACCGAGAATTCGGTCTTTGAATTGGCTTCTCTTTCCAAGGGGTTTACTTCAATGGGCATTTTGATCTTAATGCAAAGAGGAAAATTATCACTAAATGATAGCTTAAGAGTGTATTTTCATGATTTACCTTATAAAAATATTACCATACGCAACTTACTCACTCATACATCGGGCATTCCCGATTATATGGAGTTTTTCGAGAATCATTGGGATAAATCAAAAATTGCTTCCAATATAAATGTGCTATCCTTATTCGCCCAATATAAACCGCCGGTTCATTTTGTTCCGGGCGATAGGTTCGAGTACTCCAATACAAACTACGTTTTGCCGGCTATGATAATCGAAAAAGTTTCAGGGTTATCATATGAAGATTTTCTGCAAAAGAACATTTTTGCCCCCCTAAATATGGACCACACCAGGGTATTCAACAGAATGGTTTCGAAAAAAGAACACCTTGCTAATTATGCATATAGCTATATAGTAGACGAGAAAGGCCAAAAGCCCGTTCTTGCCGATTCCATAAAAGAACTAAATTACGTTGTTTACCTTGATGGAATAGTTGGTGATGGATCGGTAATCTCTACCATATCCGATCTTTTTAAATGGGACAGAGCATTGTATACTAATAAGCTTGTACAAGTCTCAACGCTTAATGAAGCATTTACACCTTTCAAATTCAACGATGGCAATGAAAGCGGTTATGCCTTTGGCTGGGGCGTAAGGTATAATGATAAAAGTATCGGTAAATGTATATATGTCCTGGGTTCATGGGCCGGATACGATAACTTTTTGGCCCGATTTATTGACACAGACAAAACGATAATAATACTGCGTAATGTGTCTAATCATAATAAAGTTAATGGCGTTTACGAATCGTATATCAATATTCTATTCGATAAACCCAATCGGCTACCGCAAATTAATCCCCAATAAAATTTAACCGCTGTTTAAATTGGTTATTAAGCTTATTTAGCCGATGCCAACAACGCATGCAAATCCAAATGCCTGGTAAACATTGTCAACTCCCCTTCCTCATCTTTCGGCCACTCTTCTTTGGGTCTGTCCCAGTATAACTCTACCCCGTTTCCATCCGGATCATCCAAATAAATTGCTTCGGATACACCGTGATCAGATGCACCGGTGATCGGGTATTTAGCATCGATCAATCTTTGCAGCGCTACAGCCAAGTCCTTTCTTTCGGGATATAAGATAGCAGTGTGATATAACCCGGGTGCGGTTGGTGGTGCTGGAGGCTGGCCTTTACTATGCCAGGTGTTTAAGCCAATATGATGGTGGTATCCCCCAGCCGAAATAAATGCTGCCTGATTGCCATACATCATCATAAGCTCGAAACCAAGCAAACCACAGTAAAAATCGATCGATTTTTGCAAATCACTTACCTTTAAATGTACGTGACCTATGCGGGTATTTGTTGGTATTTTATATTCTTCCATAAAATTACATGTTTAAACATCAAATTTAGTGATTAGAGATTAGTTAATTAGTGATTAGGCAAAACGTTTACAGTAAAATGGTAATTCACAACGCATACATCCCAAATTAATCAATCACAAATCAACTAATCACTAGTTAACTAGTTAACTAATCTCTAATCACTACCTTTGCCCCATGATTGTAAAATCTGCCGAATTTGTTTGCAGTAACACCCAGGTTTCCAAATTGCCGCCGCCGGTAAGGCCCGAGTACGCCTTTATCGGCAGATCAAATGTAGGTAAATCGTCGCTCATCAATATGTTGACGAACAAAAAAGGGCTGGCCAAAACCTCGCAAACACCGGGTAAAACCCAGCTTATAAATCATTTTATCATTAACGACGATTGGTACCTTGTCGACCTGCCGGGTTATGGTTTTGCCCGTATTTCCAAAAGTAAAAAGGAAGACTGGAACAAATTCATTCGCACCTATCTCGATAAACGCGAGAGCCTGCAATGTGTGATGGTATTGATCGATAGCCGCCTGGAGCCGCAGAAAATAGATATAGAATTTTGCAACTGGCTTGGTGAAAAAGGCCTGGCGTTTGTGCTGGTGTTCACCAAAGCAGACAAGCAATCGAGCGTTAAAACCGACCAAAATATTGCCAAGTTCCGAAAGGCATTATTAGCTACCTTTGACGCCATGCCCGGCTATTTTGTCACCTCGGCTGAAACGCACGCAGGGCGCGACGAAGTGCTCGGATTTATTGATGAGATAAACAGGAAGTTTAAGGACACTGGGCTTAGCGATGAGCTCCCCTCTTGAGAGGTGCAGGGGTGTGTTAGCGTTAAGACAAGAAAAATCACCCTTGTAATTCAAACTAAAGGAATCGGCATAAAGCTATTGAGAACCATAGAGCAACGTATTTTAGAAACACACCCCTACCCCTCTCAAGAGGGGAGTAATTTTTCTTTATGAAAAAGTATTTCTCACTTGTGCTTTTTGCACACACCATTTTTGCACTGCCATTTGCCATCATAGGCTTTTTCCTGGCGGTGACAACAACCAACAACCACTTTGACTGGCTGAAGCTGGTGCTGATGTTGCTTTGTATGGTTTTTGCCCGTAACTCGGCAATGGCCTTTAACCGTTATCTCGACCGTGATATCGATGCGATCAATCCCCGCACTCAAAAACGTGATATTCCGGCCGGCAGAATAAGCGCCAACGCTGCCCTTACTTTTACCATCATCAATTGCTGCCTGTTGGTTGCAACTACATATTTCATCAATCACCTCTGTTTCTTCCTATCGCCGGTAGCCCTTTTTGTGGTTTTAGGTTATAGCGCCACCAAACGCTTTACCGCATTGTGCCATCTGGTGTTGGGATTAGGATTGTCCCTCGCTCCTATAGGCGCCTATTTGGTTGTGACCGGTTCGTTTGCACTGCTACCCATATTTTTCTCGCTAGCTGTGCTGTGCTGGGTAAGCGGATTCGATATTATCTATGCCTTACAGGACGAGGATTTCGACCGCGGCCAGCAGTTGCATTCTATTCCTGCGTGGCTGGGCAAGGTAAACGCGCTGCGCCTATCTACCCTACTGCATGTGTTTTCAGCCACGTTCATCATCCTGCCGGTGTTCTTCACCTCAGTTAGCTGGCCATATTATATAGGTATAGCTTTCTTTTGCTCGATGCTCGTTTACCAGCATCGTTTGGTAAAGCCGAATGATCTAAGCCGTGTGAATTTTGCTTTCATGACTACCAATGGCATAGCCAGCGTAGTATTTGCGGCATTCTTCCTGATCGACCGCTTGTTTATCAAGTAGATCTTGTAAAGTTGCGGGCAAATAGTTTTCATATCTTTACGATATGGATACATCGACCGCATTGCAGAACTTTCGCGAACACCTTAAAAAGTACATCGACTTTAACGAGGCTGAGTGGATCATCTTCTCACAACATCTCAGCTTTAGCGTGCTGAAGAAAAAGCACTACTTCGCCGAGCCAGACAAAATATGCGACAAAGTTGGCTTCATCGCCGAAGGATCGGTCAGGTATTTCCATATCAAGGACGGGCAGGACATCACCGGTTATTTCAGTTTTGAGAATGAGTTTGTAAGCTCATATAAAAGCTTTCTGACCGGGCAGCCGGGTTTCACCTATATACAGGCTTTGGAGCCTACCAAACTGATCACTTTCACGCGAAAGGATATGGACCAGATGCTCGACAATCCCATGCTGGCCTATAAAATAGAAAGATTCGGCCGCCTTGTAGCTGAGCAATATCTCTGCTGCTACGAGGATCGCATCGCGTCATTTATTACCCAAACTCCGGAGGAACGCTACCTGCATTTACTTAATACCGGGCGGGAAATTTTGCAGCGTATGCCACAGCATTATATCGCGAATTATCTGGGGATTACTCCGGTCTCGTTATCAAGAATAAGGCGGAGGGTATTAAGTATCAGCAATTGATCATATTAAGCGTTCGTCCCAAAAGTAATCCTCAGTCCGCACCAGCGAAGTCATACTATCAAAGTCTCGGTGCCGGGTGTTTATGATGTAGTTATATTCCTTAGGAATAATTGCGGAAGGTACTTTTAAAACCAACGACCGTTTGTTTTGATACCAATCGCTGCCTAGTTGTTGCAGGTTAGGATATGCATCCATACTTCTCCAGTTTTTCGGGAGATCTGCCTGATGCACCTGCTCATATAGGTTGTCCTCATCAGCAATTGAAATCACCATCACCTTATACGTAAATGCAGGCGATACTGCATTTTCATGAACAATCAGTTCTAATGTGGACAGCGAACGGGAGCTGCCTGCGTATATCATAAACTGATCATCGAGATTCCATCGGTTTGCCCGGCCGGAAGCGGAAAGCTTTTTCGAAAAGGCTTCTTTAGAAATTCGGAAAACCTCCATATAGACTATACATTATCGCCGTATTCCAATGCAGTCAACCGGTCGTCGATAAACTTTATTCCGCTGTTGGTATTCATATAATCGATAGGTGCTTTTTTATCAAAGAAAAAATTCTCTTTTGTAAGCCATTCCGAAAACCGTTCTTTGGTTTCAAACACCTCGATACCATGTTTAATTAGAGATAAAGTCATTACAGTCTGCTCCTTGATACGAGCCTTTATCACGGGGTGATCTTGCTTTTTGTACGACCTGTAGGTTTTGACGCTAATATCTAACCAATCGGAAATCCTCTCGTCATTAAACGTTGTCAGATCCTTAATAGCCTGCAAATGCTGGGGTCCCACCCTCCCTGCTTTTATCAGGCCAAGCGTTACATTAGTATCAACTTTTGAAGGGATGCCGCTCAACAAACTTTTTTCCATCGTCGTCATATTCAAATATAGGAAAATTTCCCTTAACTATCAAGGCAATTTTACCTTTTTATTTTACAACATTCTTACCAGCAAGCCTTGCTGCAAATTCTTATCTTTTGTTAACGTTTTGAGCA
>JAICXZ010000629.1 GCA_025934475.1 Mucilaginibacter sp.
GATATTGGTGCAGTGCGCGGATTAAAAGTATACCTGACCATACCGGGTAAACCTAAAGGAGAGCTGTCGCCCGAATCATTATATAACTAATTAATTTAAGCTGCAGGATGAACGCAAGGTTTAATTTCTTTTTATTGATTGGCGGCCTGCTTATAGCCGCTTGTAACCAGCAAGAAAAGAAGGCTTCACCGCCACCTGCTTCACCTAAAACTCCCGATTACGTTGCGCCTTTCCGCTTTCATAAGCTGATCGAGGTTTCGCCCGGCCAGGATTACGATGTTTTAAGCTGGGGGCGGGGTACTGCTACCAAAGGCTCATTTTTGATCCTGCATTCTGATTCCGCTGCAAAGAAATTTACAACCACTACCGGTGATTTGGACGGTACCATCGTCGACGTGTACAATTCCGACATGGACCTTGATGGTAACCCCGAGATACTCATCCAGGCACGTGGCACAGATAGTACCAATTACGCCACTATCTATGCATTTGAATTTAGCGGCGGTAAAGCTGATAAGCTGACTTTCCCGAGATTGACTTCATCCCAACGCAAGGGCTATCACGGCAGTGATAATTTCTATATCAAAGAAGGCAAATTCATGCGCGAGTTCCCGATCTATAACGGTAGCGGCCAGGACGCCAAGCCAACAGGGGCTAAGCGAGTGCTGGAATATGGTCTGCATGATAATAGCTTTTCTGTAAAGCAGTTGAGTAAGGATTCGACTGATAAGACTAGGGTTACAACTTCTGCGCCTGTAACAACAAATAAATCAACAAGCTCGTCAAAGAAGTCTTCAAAAAAACATAATAGCGAGAAGAAGCACAAAAAGAAGAAGCATCATAAGAGCAGTGATGATAATTGATCCAACAGGTTATCTCCGTTTAATCGTAGTTCGGACAACCATCTGAATCATCTCTTTCGCATTCCCGATCGCAACAGCATCATAATCGTTATTGAAATAAAACCAGCCCTGCTGAATCCGTTCATTGCCTTTTACCGCGTTAACCACGTTTTGCAGAAATTCAGTTGAATATGGCGACCGATAAAGATTGGGCACACCATGAAACCGGTAATAGACTACGGGCGTATTTTCGATAACGTCATCTGGCAGGGTGGGATGGCTCATTCCACAAAAAGTTATCTTACGTTCGGCCAACGCTTTATACACGTCTTCGCGCCACCAGCTAACATGTCGGAATTCGAGCACATTGTTGAATGAAGGATTGAGGCTGTTGATGATGCGTTGCAGTCGTTCTTCGTTGTAACCAAGCCGCGGCGGCAACTGGAACAAAACCGGCCCAAGCTTTTCTTGTAAACCCTTATTACAGGTTTCGTAAAAATCATTAATCATACTGCCGGTATCATGAAATTGTTTGAAATGGGTGATAGCTTTTGGCGCCTTGACAGAGAAGCGAAAATCGGCAGGTGCTTTCTGATACCAAGTCTGCAAAAAAGATAGCTGGGGGAAACGGTAAAAGGTCACATTTAGTTCCAGTGTTTTAAAATGCTGGCAATAATATTCGAACCAGTTTTTCATTGCCAGTTTTTCGGGGTAAAACACGCCACGCCAATCCTTGTAATGAAAACCCGAACAACCGATGTGCCATTCCATAAAATAATAATAAATAATTGAGCTCGTTAGTTTGTTTGATAACGGAATCTGCACATTTGCATATCTGCATATCTGCACATTCGCACATCACTAATTCCACATCTGCACATTAATTCGCACATTTGTTGTACATGCATTTCCTGTATCCTGCTTTCTTATTTGCATTGGCGGCACTGGTTATCCCGGTTATCATTCATCTTTTCAATTTCCGGAAGTATCAGAAAGTCTATTTTAGCAATGTTCAGTTTTTGAAGGAGATACAGGAGCAGCAGGCATCACGCCGAAACCTAAAAGAGCGTCTCATCCTGGCCGCGCGTTTACTGGCTATCTTATTCCTTGTATTGGCATTTGCCCGGCCGTTTATTCCGGGTAAAAACGCGGCCAGTTCGGGCAAGCAGCAAGTAGTTAGCATTTTTGTCGATAATTCTTATTCGATGCAGGCGCTTAATAAGGAAGGTACTTTACTGGATGAAGCTAAGCGCCGTGCCAAAGAGATTGCTTCAGCCTATAGCATTAATGATCGGTTCCAGTTGCTAACACAGGGTTTTGAAGGAAAACACCAACGCCTGCTGAGTCGTGATGAATTTAATGACGCGGTAGATGCTGTGAAGATTAGCCCGGAAAGCCGCACTATGCAGCAAATCGTTAACCGGCAGCAAAGTCTGCTGGATGAACAGCATAATGCCATTCGCTCCGCCTACATCATATCCGATTTTCAGAAAAACATCGCTGATAAGACTGGCGTAAAAGCTGACAGCACTATTCGCTACAGCCTGGTTCAATTAAAAGCCAGCGAGCTGCCCAATATGGCTGTCGATTCGGTTTGGTTGTTAACCGCGGTGCATCGTCCAGGTGAAAGCGAAAAACTGGTAGTTAAGCTGCATAACTATGCGGGCGAAAAAGCCGAAAAAGTGCCTTTGAAATTAATAATCAATGGGGAGCAAAAAGCTCAGGGCAGTTATTCGGTCGATGCGCGATCTGTGCAAATTGATACATTGAACTTTTCGGGTCTGCAAAGCGGATGGCAAAAGGGAGAGCTCGATCTGCAGGATAACCCCGTTACTTTCGATAACCAATTTTATTTCACATTCGATGTAAAACAGCAATTACCGGTCGTGCTTATTGATGGCGGTACACCCGATCCTTTCCTGAAAGCAGTTTTCTCGACAGATCCTTTTTTTGAAGCGAAAAATGTTGCGGATGGCAACGTGGATTATGCCGGCTTGGGTGCTTACCCACTCATCATTATGAGCAACGTAAAAACCGTTTCAACAGGGCTCGCACAACAATTGAGAACCTATGTGAGAAAAGGAGGCACGCTTGTTTTTTTTCCTTCTGATGAAGCTGATCTGGCTAATAACAAAAGTTTCCTGCAATCGATAAATGCTGCCTGGCCCGAAAGGCTGGTTACTCAATCCGGAAAGGTTTCATCGATCAACCTGCACAACGAAGTATTTAAGAACATATTCGAAAATTATCCGCAGAATCCTGATCTGCCAACTGTAAGCA
>JAICXZ010000116.1 GCA_025934475.1 Mucilaginibacter sp.
AGCTGAAGGGAAATAGCTGTTTGCGAAATATCTTGTTAACCGCCAAAGTGTATATCCTGTATAAAATAACCAGCAAAGCCGGTATGCCCAGCCAGTGCGCATGCCACGAGTTGGCGATACTGCCATGAAACAACCACGAAATGGCATGCCCTATGCCACAACCCGGGCACCAGGTAATTCCAAGCGCCTTAAAGGGGCACAAGCTAAAATGGGGCGGACCAGCCGGATCAGTAAAAGCCAGCGCAATGAGTGCAGCCGCCCAGAAAACTAATTCGAAATATTTTTGAAAAATCTGCTTAATCAACCTTTTTACTTTTGGTTGTAAGGAGCAAAGATACGCTGAGCGCAGACAGGACACCTATAAGCAAAGCAGCAAAGATACGTCCCGAAAAATCAGCCCATGTAGTACCGGTTTGATCGATATAATTGAGATAGATGATCCCGATAAAGACCACAAAAATACCTGCAACGATCATGATCTTGAAGCTTTGAGTAAGTCCCTCCAGGAAGTTCATATGACCTTTTAGTTCTACATAGCAGTAATATTTTACGCCATAATACAGCCCAATGACTGGTATCAGTACAGATACGAACTCAATAGGATGAAAGCTGGTGTCGTGAGAAAAAGTAAGGCCCATTTTTAGCATTACAAACAACCAAATGCCGCTCAATGCGCCAATAATTAGTCCGGGAATAAGTGCGCTTTTCATAATATATTGTTTTAAAGGTAATTACTGCCGTGGTTGGCGGCAATAACGCTATTTCAGGTATTAGAAATGGTTATATAAATATACGGCTTTATTTAAAGTAAGTATATAATATCCATAAAAGTCTATTTTCTGCTGCTTTGTTTTCATCTGTTAGCTGTTTTTAGTTTAAAAGGTTGCCCTAGTGTAAAATCAGGTTTTTGCTATCTTTGCAGCGGTTTGAATATCCGTGATATCTTAGAACGATATAAGGCTGATGAGCGGGTTACGGCGGTGGCGCAAGCACTTAACGCCGGTAAAGACTCGAGGGTTCAGTTACGTGGTTTGGTCGGATCAGGAGATGCGGCCGTGGCGGTAGCTTTGTATTTTTTGCAGCATCCGCACATGATCTTCGTACTTCCCGACCGGGAAGAAGCCTCTTACTTCCAGGCCGACCTGGAAAATCTGACAGGGAAAGAGATTCTTTTATTCCCATCCTCATATCGCAAAGCATTTGAACTTACTCAGCCGGATAGCAGCAATGTGCTTGCCCGTGCCGAGGTTTTAAATGAGCTCAACCACTCATCCGAATTTGGCCGCCTGATTGTTACTTACCCTGAAGCGTTGGCCGAAAAGGTGATCGATCGCTCCTCACTTGAGAAGAATACGCTCGAGATCGGCGTCAATAATAAACTGAGCATCGATTTTATCAACGAGTTTTTGGTCGAGTATGATTTTGACCGGGTTGATTTTGTTTATGAACCGGGGCAATTTTCGATCCGTGGCGGTATTGTCGATATTTTTTCTTTCTCGCACGATCTTCCATATCGCGTCGAATTCTTCGGCGATTTGGTTGAATCGATACGCACGTTTGAGGTCGAGAGCCAGCTTTCGGTCGAACAAGTGAAAAGCATCACCATTGTGCCCAACGTACAATCGAAGTTTTTGACGGAGCACAATATCACCTTCCTGGAATATGTTGATCGCGGAACCCAAGTTTGGATAAAGGACGTGCAGTTCACACTGGATATCGTCAAAAGCGGGTATAAGAAAGCTGTCGAGCTCTGGAAGGCTTTATCAATCGATGAAAAGCAGAAAAACCCGGAATGGATCGATCCTAAATTTGGTTTTACCGATGAAAAACTGGTCGCTGATCAGCTGCACGATTTCCCGGTTGTGGAATTTGGCAAACAGTTCTTTTATAACGACGGTAAGACCATCGATTTTGATATGCGGCCGCAGCCGTCGTTCAACAAGGATTTTACCTTGCTGATACACAATTTCAAAAATAACGAGGCCGATAAAATCGAGAACTTCATTGTGACCGATTCGGCTAAACAGGTTGAGCGCTTGTATGCTATTTTGGAGGATCTTGATAATACCGCCAAATTTACCCCCGTCAATATTGCCCTCCGCGAAGGCTTTGTTGACCGTGAGCAAAAATTTGCGCTTTATACCGATCACCAGATATTTGACCGCTACTACAAATACAAACTCAAGAAGGGGTACCAGCGTTCGCAGGCAATTACGCTTAAAGAACTGCGCGAACTGAAGCCGGGCGACTTTGTGACCCACATCGATCACGGCATCGGCAAATACGCCGGTCTCGAAAAGGTTGAGGTGAACGGCAAAATGCAGGAGATGATCCGCCTGATCTATGCGGATAATGATCTGCTGTATGTCAATATCAACTCGCTTAACCGGATTTCTAAATATAGTGGCAAAGAGGGCACCATCCCTAAAATGAACAAGCTGGGTACCGATACCTGGGAACGGTTAAAAAAAACCACAAAAAAAAAAGTTAAGGACATAGCCCGCGACCTGATCAAGCTTTACGCTTTGCGGAAGGCTAAGGAGGGAAAGGCTTTTAGTCCGGATAGTTACCTGCAAACTGAACTGGAAGCATCATTCATTTACGAGGATACGCCCGACCAGGAAAAAGCCACTGCCGATTTTAAACGCGATATGGAATCGCCGCACCCGATGGATCGTTTGATTTGCGGTGACGTTGGTTTTGGTAAGACCGAGGTCGCCATTCGCGCAGCTTTTAAAGCTGTAGCAGATAGCAAACAGGTTGCGATCCTGGTCCCCACTACGATCCTGGCCGCACAGCACTACAAAACTTTTTCTGATCGTCTGAAAGGGTTCCCTGTCAATATCGATTATGTTAATCGATTCAAATCGAGCAGGCAAATTAAGGAGACGCTCGAAAAATTGCAAAACGGCAAGGTTGATATCATCATCGGCACACACCGGCTGGTAAGCAAGGATGTGAAGTTTAAGGACCTTGGGCTGATGATCATTGACGAGGAGCAAAAATTCGGCGTTACGACCAAAGAAAAGCTGAAGACCATGCGTGCCAATGTGGATACGCTTACGCTGACCGCTACGCCGATTCCCCGTACACTGCATTTTTCGCTAATGGGTGCCCGAGACTTATCGATCATATCAACTCCACCTCCAAACCGGCAGCCGGTAGTTACTGAATTGCATGTGTTTAACGACACGCTGATCAAAGAGGCTGTTGAGCATGAACTGGGTCGAAACGGGCAGGTATTCTTTATCCATAACCGCGTCGCCGACCTAATGCAATTGGGCGCGCTGATCCATAAACTGGTTCCCAAAGCCCGCGTTGGCATAGCCCATGGTCAATTAGAGGGCGACGACCTGGAAGATGTAATGCTGAAGTTTGTTAGCGCCGAATATGACGTATTGGTTGCAACCACGATTATAGAAGCCGGACTGGATATTCCGAACGCAAATACCATCATCATCAACCACGCGCACATGTTTGGCCTCAGCGACCTGCACCAGATGCGCGGGCGCGTGGGCCGGAGCAATAAAAAAGCGTTTTGTTATCTGCTTAGCCCGCCGTTATCAACACTTACACCGGAAGCCCGCAAACGCCTCAGCGCAATCGAAGAATTTTCCGATCTGGGAAGCGGCTTCAACGTCGCTATGCGCGACCTCGACATCAGGGGCAGTGGTAACTTGCTTGGTGCCGAGCAGAGTGGCTTTATAGCCGAAATCGGCTTTGAAATGTACCATAAGATACTGGATGAGGCCATCCAGGAACTGAAAGAAGACGAATTTAAAGGTCTGTTCAAGGATGAAAAGCCAAGGCCGTTTATTTCTTTCACGCAGATTGATACCGATATGGAGTTGCTCATCCCTGATGAGTATATCACCAATATCGCGGAACGATATAACCTGTACGCCGATTTATCTAAAATCGAGAATGAAACAGAGCTGCAGGCTTTTGAGCAGCAACTTAATGACCGTTTCGGGCCGGTACCTCACCAGGTTGTCGACATGCTCAACACCGTGCGTTTACAGTGGCTGGGCAAGGCTATCGGATTTGAAAAGATCTCTCTGAAGAAAAATGTGCTGCGGGGTTATTTCATCGCCAGTCAGCAATCCCCATATTTTGAAACGGATATGTTTAAACAGGTGTTGACGTTTGTGCAATCGAATCCACGCAGAACTAACCTCAAGGAAGTTAAGAATACGCTGCGCCTCAGTGTTGACGGGGTAAATTCGATTGATGAGGCGGTGGAGTTGTTAGGTGAGATTGCAGAGGCGGTGAGGGTCTAATGGCTTTTTATCAATCCTTTATTATTGATTCTTTATACCAAATTTCTCTGCGATAAGATTCCCAACCCTTGTATTTCGTATTCCACCCACTTATTTCGCTTAACGGCAGAATAATTTTTGTTCTATACGGTATGCCGTAAATTTTTGTTGGTATCCATTCATTACTTTTTTCAAGGGCAGAGAATACGGCTTCTTTCAATTGCGAGTTTACATCCTCGCTAACACCAAATTGAGATAATTTCCCATCCCGCTCCACTACAAATGACACGTGCATTGTATCGATTAACATTTTTTTCCCATTAATATCTCTTGGTAATTTTACTCGATTTCGTAAGATTTCAAGGAAGACAAGTGGTCCGCTTTTATAGGTGGCACGTTCAAATTCATTTTGAAATGGGTATGGATTACCATTTTTATCAAAACCTTCAGACGACACCAGCTTTCCTTTTTTATATCTATATGCAAACTTGATGGTATCGGGAAAATAGACTATGCCACGCCATTCTCCATCCATGTACCCGTCTGTTACCTGTCCTTCCATATTAACCGTGGTGTAGGACTTATCATATACTATCCATTTTCCGTTACCCGCTATACATATCTCATTTCCATCCTTATCATAACACTCCCAGTTTGTAACTTGGGTATTGCCCAACTGGTTTATAACCCTATGTTTTATACCGCAATAAACCTTGCCTGAGGGGTAAAACAAATATTCTAATCCGTCTTTAAATCCATGTTTATAATGAGTTATAGACATTTTTTTTCCGGTAGGATAATAAGAGACACACTCGCCATCAAACATTATAACTCCGCTGGTAGCATTGAATGCATTAGCTCCTTCATAGGTTTTTCCAATTAGCTTTATTTTACCATCCTTATAAAATTCCTGGATATTGTGCCTATTATCTCCTGAATCGGGCGGCAATACTAATCGAAAAAAATCCGCTTCGTCCATTGATCTCACGCTGGCTGTCACACCGTCAGTGACTTTAAAATACAAAATAGTTGTATCCGCGTTTTCGGCCATCGCTGTACGCGCAATGGCTCCTAAAAAATAACAAGGCAAAATAGGGGTTTGAACATAAAGTCTAGGTTGAAATTTCTATCCGTTAAATATAAGATTATCCAAATAAATTTCAACTACCTGTTTTGTTGATTATTACGATCTAAATCTTTACGTTCCGTGCAACAGAAAAGATCGTTCCAGAAACTAATTTATCGAAGTGATCCGATCACCAATTATTTGGGCTGTTTTAACCAGGTTTGCTTTGGTATTTTTCATCGCAACAGCGATGTCAACTGGTTCAGGGTTGATACAGATCAATTCGTCAAAATAATCTTCCATTTCTCTGCCTGGCTCAACTTTGCCACCCAGGCCAATAACCGGAATACCTTTGGCCTTAGCTCTCACGGCAACACCGAATGGTCCTTTCCCTTGCAGTGTTTGGCTGTCGATGCTACCCTCGCCTGTTATCACTAGGTCGGCACGATTCAGTGCTTTATCAAAATCTGTCAGCGTTAAAAAGTAATCGATGCCGTTTACCAGTTTGGCGCCAAGCCAGGCAAATAGTCCGGCAGATGCTCCACCGGCCGCTCCGCCATATTTGATCTCGTCTATATTCTGGCCGGTTTGAACGGATGTTAGGGCAACAAAATTCTCCAAAAACGTGTCCAGGAATTCTACGTCATCGGGAGAGGCACCCTTTTGCGGACCGTAAACCGCGGCCGCGCCTTGAGGACCAAGCAGGTTGTTAGAGACGTCACACAGGATAACGATCTCCGTAACAGCGATTCGCTCATCTAAACCGGAAGTGTCGATCCGGTCCACCCCAATTAGTTCTCCGGGCATTACCCTCAACTGCTTTCCCTCAGCATCCAAAAAATTGATACCAACGGCATTCAAAATTCCACAACCGCCATCAACCGTTGCAGAGCCACCCATAGCAATGATGATACGGTTTGCACCCTTATTCAATGCCGCTTTAACCAATTCGCCTGTACCATAGGATGAGGCGATCATAGGATTACGCTCGTCTTTTGCCAGTAGTCTTAGCCCTGATGCGTCGGCCACTTCGATAATTGCCGTTTTTCCATCCTCTATCAACCCGAAAGAAGATGCGATCTTTCTGCCGATCGGGTCATGAACTTCTTGCTGAATCCGGATTCCCTTACATCTTTCAACGATGAGGCTTCCTGTCCCGTCGCCGCCATCAGCAATAGGGAAACATTCGGTGGTGCAATCCAGCCTGCTCTGCTTTAAGCCTTTTGCAATTGCATCAGCAACCCCGATCGCGTCGAGGCTATTCTTAAAAGCATTGGGTACAATGAGGATGTGCATCTTACAATATTTTTGAAAGCAGGTAAACCACAGTAAAAGTAGTGAGCCCCATCAGGATACTGGCAACGGAATAAACCTTGAGCATCGTTTTCATTTCGAGGCCAGCAAATTTGCCGATCACCCAAAAATAGGCATCATTAGCATGTGATATCATCATCGATCCGGCGCCCATGGCCAGCACGCAAAGTAACCGCCCGTTTTCGCTGTCTAGTCCCAGCGTTGCGAGCAAGGGCAATACCAGTGACGAGGCCGTGATAATAGCTACAGTTGATGACCCCTGTGCTGTTTTTAATACCGATGTAAGCAGGAACGGAAAGAAAATGCCCATTCCGGCCAGTGCGGTCGAGTGGCTAAAATAATCGCCGAGTTTAGTTGCAGCCAGGATAGCGCCAAAGGCTCCGCCCATGCCGATGATCACCAATATGCCACCAGCCTTCTCAACACCTTCCTGCAGTAATTTGCTGACTTCTTTCTTCTGCCATAACCGTTTACAATAGAAGGTAAGCAAAACACCGATCAGCAAAGCCATCACCGGATCGCCCAAAACAGCAAAAACAGCTTGCCAGCCATGCGGCGTTTTACCGGCCTCGATCAAAAATGATCTTATCCCAAGCAGAATAACCGGCACAAAAACCGGAAGAATGGCTTTAAAAAGGGAAGGTTTTTCAGCTGATTCATTCTCTTCAATTCCGTCATCTTGTAAAACACCCGGCGCTTTCCTGCCCGCATAGTTGGCCCATAAATTACCAACGATCATGGCCGGCAGCGCGACGAAGGCGCCAATCATGATCAGTTTTCCAAAATCGACACCTATCGTTACCGCAGCCGCCGAAGCGCCCGGATGAGGCGGCACAAGGCAATGTACCGAGTACAATCCTGTTGCCAGGGAAATCGACATAGTTGCGATAGAAATCCCGGTCCGCTTAGCCATGGACTTATTGAGGCCACTTAGCACGATAAAGCCTGAATCGCAAAATATTGGCAGTCCCACCACCAGGCCGGTAATACTCATCGCCAGAGGCGCAAGCCTGTTGCCCAATATTTTTAACAGAAAGGATGCCATAACGTTTGTGCTCCCAGTATATTCAAGCAGTACGCCTATCGTGGTGCCGAGCAAAATGATTAACCCAAGCGATTTTAAAATTTTGCCGAAACCTTCTTCAACCGTAGTTAGCGTATTACTTAGCGACATACCAATACCTGTACCTACCAGCAAACAGGCGATAAACAATGCAAAAAACGCAGGCATCTTGAATTTGGTGGTCAGCAAAATAATAACCGCTACACCGGCAACC
>JAICXZ010000215.1 GCA_025934475.1 Mucilaginibacter sp.
ATTTATTTATTTCGGTTCCGAAATACTTTAAAGTGGCTATGCCACGCTCGAAAGGTGCGGGCAAAATGATACCCTTGTTAATGCCTCCTTCGCCAAGCTTCACGGCAATGTGTTCGTGAATTAGTATTCTGAAGTTATCAATGGTGCCCTCGGCGATCAGCAGGTGAAAGGTATTGGTGCCGAGGTCCATTACGGCGTAGCGGTTATCCATGCCCCTAAAATAAATAATCCCCTTCGCCTTTGTCGGTGTTGTCAGCTACAAAACTTTTTCCTTCCCTGATTCTTGTTGGAGACAACTCCAACAAGGGCGATAGTGATGTGTTAAAGCATTCTCCTAATACCATGGCGGCAGGCGCTTCAAATCATGACTATTGATTCGGACGATGTCACGGTCGGTAAACACATCCATTCTTGTTATGCAGCTGACATTTGTTTCCATGCTGTTGGAAGACATTTCTGTATCAAACCGGGGATGGGTAGCAGAAAGAAACTTTACTTCTTTTGTATTCTCGATAAAGCTAAACCGTACATCGATCATTCCGATGCAACCGATATGGTTAGTTGCCACATATCGCAACAATACAGGCTGGGGATCATATACATAGCGGTAGCTGGTCGCCGGATCGGTCATATCACGACCCATTTGCTTTTTTACTACCTCCATATCGTGGGCCTTGATCTGTTCTATCGAGGTAAACTCACGGTATTGCAAGTAGGCGTCGGTTTCACCGCCCGGAAATACAGACTTACCCTCATCTTCTTCATCATCGTCATACAAACGGTGATATCGAATATATCGTGCGGTAACTTGTTGCGGGTGGTCATAATAAAATGTGAATTCGGCAAAAAGGTGGTCCGTTTTGGTATAAACTTTTAATGTTCTGTCCATAGGTGTTAATAAGGGTTGTTTAGGGAATTTAATTCGCCCCTAAAGTAATGCTTTATTTCTTTTGCCAGGATGGCCCTTTTCAAACTTGTGCCCTTGCCGTGTCTTCACCGGCAAGATTATGTCCTTTTACTATTCTTTATAAAAGAACCACTTTGCCAGTTCCTTAAAGCTCGTCTTTTTGCCGTACATCAAGATACCTACACGATAGATACGGGCGGCTATATAAGTCGTAAAGATGAAGCCTATAATCATTAACGCCATGGAGATCGCCAATTGCCAATCCGGTACGTGAAAGGGTATCCGCACCATCATCGCCACCGGAGCAGTAAACGGAATCATTGATAACCATACCGCCAGCGGGCTGTCAGGAGCCTGGAACAGGTAAGAGACAGACAGGAGGTAGGTGAACAGCAATGGTAAAGTAATAGGGAACATGAACTGTTGTGTTTCGGTTTCGCTGTCGACTGCCGAGCCAACTGCGGCAAACAGAGCGCTGTAGAGCAAAAAGCCGGTAAGCCAGTAAAAGCCAAAGCAAAGCAGCTCATAAACGGCACTTGATGCCATGGTTTGAAGGAATTTTACTGTACCATTCTGGCTTGCGCCGTCATGTCCGAACATTTTTGTGGCCAGGTAGGAAAGCGTGATCCATAAGGCAAATTGTGTTAATCCAACCAGTCCCACACCAATAATCTTGCCTGCCATCAACTGAAAAGGCTTAACCGACGAAACGATCACCTCGATAATACGACTCGTTTTTTCCTCGATAACGCCGCGCATTACCTGTGCGCCGTAAATAAATAGCGACATATAAATGAGCACGGCGCCGGCAAAACTGAGCGCATAAGCCGAACCGATATTAGTGCTTTGGTCGCCGCGATCGGTTATCTCGGCGGTTTTGATCACAACATTACTTTTAACTTTATGCAGCGGGGTCGTATCGACACCCATTTTAACCAGGCTGTCACTCACAACGATATCATTCATCCTTTGCTGAATATCGTCTGACACATTTAAGGTGTTCTTCTTTTTTGAATATAGCGTCACGCTATCCTTTTTACTCGTTGGAATGTATAGCGCCAGATCGTCATCTGTTAAGGATTTCTTTACCTCATCGATAGATTTTTGAGGATATTGGAATTTGAGCACTTTGCTGTCCCTGAACTTCCTTTTGAAGCGATTGGTTTGATCCACCACATTGATGGTATGTACCTTTTCGTTATTGTTTTTTGCCAGGTAGGCAATGGTTGCATACATGCCACCAATCAGCGTTGGCACCAGCAAAGTCATGACGATAAATGCTCTTTTACGAACACGTGTTATGTATTCGCGCTGAATGATCAAAAGAATTTTATTCATGACAGGGCCGATTTTTGGTTAACACGTTCAATAAATATTTCATTCATGCTGGGTATAACTTCCTTCAGCATATTGATATGCACTTTAGGTAAAAGGTATTTGAGTATGTCGTTGGATGTTTTTCCTTGATTGAGCTTTACGTGGACGGTGTAATCGTCATCTTCACCTGCAAGCTCATCAAGTACCACATAAGGTTGAGTGGCTTCTGCGTCAACACGGCTGCCAATATATTCAACCAGGTAGGTATCGTTACGATAGGCATCCTTAATGGCTTTGATCCTGCCATCCAGTATTTTGTGCGAGAGATGGATCAAGGCTATAGAATCACATAGCTCTTCAACTGATTCCATGCGATGGGTTGAGAACAGGATGGTGGCGCCCTTCTTGTTCAGTTCAAGTATTTCATCTTTGATCAGTTCGGCATTCACGGGGTCAAATCCGCTGAAAGGCTCGTCGAGGATGATCAGGTCGGGCTCATGCAGCACTGTGGCCACAAATTGTGCCTTTTGCTGCATGCCTTTGGATAGTTCCTCGATTTTCTTTTTCCACCAGGTTTCCATGCCCAGCTTTTCGAACCAGAATTTCAGGCGGCGCTCTGCTTCGGCTCGGGTTAGTCCCTTTAAGCGGGCCAGATAGATCATCTGCTCGCCGATTTCCATTTTTTTGTACAAGCCACGTTCTTCGGGCAAATAGCCGATACGCTCGATATGTGACTGGTTAAGTTTCTGTCCGCCGAAATAGATTTCGCCGGAATCGGGTGCGGTAATTTGATTGATGATGCGAATGAGTGAGGTTTTTCCGGCGCCATTCGGCCCGAGCAGGCCAAATATTTGTCCGCTTTCAACTTCTAAACTCACATCGCTTAATGCCTTATGACCGGCATATTGCTTTTCGATGTGTCGAATGCTGAGCATAAAAGATCAGTTGTTTTGTAAATAGATCGCTAATTGGATGATAATTCCTTTGATTTGTTACGATGAATCGCTCCTCGGAAATCAGAGTTGAATAATAGTGGCTGCTTTCAACTGCTTCCGATTTTGATGAATCACATACAGTATTCCAAACATCTGCACCAGGTTGGCAATGATCAGGAAGCGAGATGGCCTGATAGCATCTGGTAAAAAGGGAATCATTCCCCAGCCAAACGTAAACAGTACATCGAACAGCAGAATGATACCCAACACCCGGAATGAGTCTTTGATCTTTTCATTTTTGACCCGGAACGCAGCAACGGCCATATAGATCTTGACAATGGCCAGTGCGACCCCAAGACCCAGATCCATAGTGGAAAGATCTCGCGATCGCAGTATCCGAACAAGGAAATTAACTACCTGAAGACCAAGAAATATGGTGAAAGGCGTTTGTAAAGAAAGGTTTTCACCCCAGTACTGCAGGATGCTGATAACATACCATAAAAGCAGAATAAACGCCAGTTCATTAGCAACAAGTAAAGCGATAGAAAAAAAAGCACCAAAGTATAACTGGTTTATCCGGAGGAAAAAGATGATCAACAGCAGGATAAGATTGATGATGGCGATGGCGATCATTCGTCGATTATTGGCTATACTTACTTTCATTCAGGTTTGGTTGTTGGTGCGATTTGTTATAAAAATAATAAATTAGGCTTCCACTTTTAACCAAATGATTCGCAAAATACTTCTTGCTTTTTTATGTGTTGGATTGATGGCAAACGCTCAGGCGCAGCACAAACCCGTTAGCATTATTTTTGATAGCGACATGGGGCCCGACTATGATGATGTTGGCGCCATCACTATGCTGCATGCCTTCGCAGATAAAGGCGAGGCCAAAATATTGGCGGCGATAGCCAGCACCAAATACGATGGCGTGGCCGGCGTAATGAATGTCTTTAACACTTATTTCAAAAAGGCCAATATCCCGATAGGAGTGCCCAAAGGGGACGCTCTTGAACTTCGCGACTGGCAGCACTGGACCGATACCATATTGGCCAGGTACCCACATAAAATTAAATCGAATGATGAAGCCTGGGATGCAGTAAAACTTTACCGCAAGCTACTGGCCTCGCAACCGGATAAAAGTGTGACTGTCGTGACGGTAGGATTTCTAACCAATCTTTCTAATCTGCTTAATTCCACCGCCGATGAGTATTCCAAGCTTGATGGCAAGGCATTGGTCGCCAGGAAAGTGAATCACCTGGTTTGCATGGCAGGTAAATTCCCTTCCGGCTATGAGTTTAATGTGATGAAGGATGCCAAGGCCTCGCAGAACGTTTACCAGAACTGGCCAACGCAGATTATTTTCAGCGGATTTGAGATCGGGATGAAAATACATGTTGGTTTGCCGTTGATCCATAATCAGTCCATAAAAAATGACCCGGCCAAAGATGTATTTGCTCTTTCTATCCCAAAAGCGAAAGAAGATTCTGCGGGCCGTATGAGCTGGGATGAAACAGCGGTTCTTGTCGCCGTAAGAGGATACTCACAATTTTATACACTTCATCCCGGTCGTATAAAAGTAGCTGATGACGGCAGCGATGTTTGGGATGATAATGAGAAGGGGCAGGCTTACCTGGTTGAGAAAGTGGATTATAAAGAAGTGCAGAAGTTAATTAATGATTTGATACAGCATCAGCCGGTAGTTAAGCGCAAAGCCAAAAGCTGAAAGTCCAAAGCTTTACTTAATACCATTAAATACAAAAAGCTCAAATCTTTACAAAATTGAGCTTTTTGCTTTAGTCTTTCAGCTTTAAGCTTTACTCAAAATACTCCTTCATCCGCTCAAAGAACGATTTCTCATTCTTACCCGGACTAGGCTTGAAATTCGGAGAATCCTGAAGTTTTTCCAGCAGCTCTCGTTCCTCGCGGCTCAGGGCCTTTGGCGTCCAGATATTTACGTGGATCAGTTGATCGCCACGGTGATAAGAGTTCACTTCGGGAACGCCTTTCGCTTTCAATCGCAATATTTTACCACCCTGTGTTCCCGGATCTATTTTGATTTTGGCTTTACCATCGATGGTTGGCACTTCGACGCTTGTACCTAATGCCGCATCAACAAAGTTGATATGCAGATCATAGATCACATTATTGCCATCGCGTTTAAGGGTTTCGTGCGGGATTTCCTCGATCAGGATGATCAGGTCGCCGGGAACGCCACCGCGTGGTGCGGCATTACCTTTACCACTCATGCTCAGTTGCATGCCTTCGCTAACGCCTGCAGGGATATTGATGCTGATCAGTTCTTCGTCGCGGGTTACACCTTCACCATGACAAGTGGTACATTTGGCAGTTACCACGGTGCCTTCGCCATTACAGGTAGGGCAGGTGCTTGTTGTTTGCATCTGGCCCAGGATGGTGTTGGTTACCCTGCGCACTGCGCCCGCGCCACCACAGGTTTTACAGGTTTGCACCGACGAACGGTCCTTTGCACCGGTACCATCGCAGGTTTTACAGGTTACCTGCTTGTTTACTTTTATTTTCTTTTCGGTGCCGTTGGCAATTTCTTCCAGTGTAAGGCGTACTTTGATACGCAGGTTGCTGCCGCGCTGTACACGACGACCGCCGCCGCTCTGCCTGCCGCCACCGCCAAAGAATCCTTCGAACGGACTGCCACCGCCAAATATGTCGCCGAACTGGCTGAATATGTCTTCCATATTCATACCGCCGCCGCCAAAACCGCCGCCGTTAGCCGAGTGCGCATTCGCTGCGTGACCGAACTGATCGTAACGAGCCTTTTTGTCGGGGCTGCTCAGCACCTCGTATGCTTCGGCAGCTTCCTTAAAGTTCTCTTCCGCCTGCTTATCACCCGGGTTTTTGTCGGGGTGATACTTGATCGCCA
>JAICXZ010000119.1 GCA_025934475.1 Mucilaginibacter sp.
GCCATCGCCGCGGACTGGAATATTCAGCATCAGGTTGCCGTTTTTGCTGACAATATCAACTAATGTTTGAATCACGGTTTCGGTTGTTTTGTATCCACCGCGTTCATATAATGCGCGGTTATAATGCCAGTCGCCTATACAGGTGTCAGTTTGCCACGGCAGCGGTTGAATTTCGTTAGCCTGGCCTCTTTCAAGGTCCCAAACCATTGCCTTGCGTTGGTTCTCATCCAATTTTTTTGCATTAACCACTGCACGAAGCTCCCCATGCTCTTTAATGCTCTTGTTATACAAGTGAGCAGCGATTTTTAAACCTACATCACTAACGGGCCATAGCGGCAAATGCGAGTCATCGAAATAAACTACATCGGGGTTATATTTATTAATAAGTTCGATTGTGCGGTTGTAAAATTTTTCGCAATATGCTTGTGAGGGCCAGTACTTCTTATTTTCCCAATCCCAGTTCCACCCCTGGCTCACTTCATGATTTTGAGCATACAATTCCTGTGGATCTAACCCGTCCCACCAGGCACCCTTGCCATTAGCTTTGGTCACATTGCCATCATATTGAACGCCGGCAAACGGGCCGCTTTTATCCGAACCCTGTGAGGTTTCGTAAAACATCCAGGCATGCGATGCGTGAACACTTACACCAAAAGGAAGCCCACTATTTTTCGCAGCCTTTGCCCAGCCGCCGATCAAATCTTTCTTCGGGCCAATTTTAGTGGAGTTCCAGGAACTCTGATATTTACTATCATATAAATCGAAATTATCATGATGATTGGCAAGTGCCATAAAGTACTGTGCCCCCGCGCTTTTATATAAGCTTACTAATTCTTCAGGATCCCATTTGTCCGCCTTCCATACGTTGATCACATCTTTAAATCCAAACTTTGAAGGATGGCCATATTTTTGAAGATGAATTTTATATTGCTCTGAGCCTTCCTGGTACATGCCCCTGGCATACCAGTCGCCGGCCTCAGGCTGACATTGCGGTCCCCAGTGCGCCCACATGCCGAATTTAGCGTCACGGAACCACCCCGGCGTCTGATAAGTTTGCAACGATTCCCAGGTTGGTTTGAACGGACCGCTTGCGATGGGCTCGTTCAAAAATGGATCTCTATAAAAATTATTACCCAACGCCCGGGATAACCATAACGACGGGACAGCGGCCGCTATACCTTTAATTAATGTTCTGCGTTTCATTCTAATATTTTTTTTAATGCTTGATTATTAATCAGCAATGTTATAATTCGAAAATTTTATTCATCAAAACCCACTTTTCTCCCTCTTTTGCCCAGGGTAATGGTTGTTGAAATTTCCACATCAATTTTTCCCATTCCTGAACTTTTTCATTAGAGCTATCTTCGATCACTTTGCGTTCGAAACTAAAATCATCATCCGTTTCCATGATCATGAACAACCGGTTAGCGGTTCGATGAATTTCCATACCGCTGATACCGGAATCGGTAATACTCTTCGTGATCTCCGGCCATGCGTTTTCCGTTTTATGCCAGTTTTCGTATTCGGTAATTAATTCCGGATCATCTTTCAGGTCAAGTGCCAGGCAATATTTTTTCATTTTGTCGATTGTTAGGTATGATTAGGTTTGAAGACAAGAAAACGGTCTTTCAATTTCTACTATTGCTTTTATAACGCCACTAGCTGGACTCAACCACTCTTCAAATTCATCTTTCACCTGGTCAAATTGAACACGATGCGTTATGTATGTCGTCGGATCAACCAGCCTTTTCTTCATAGAAGAAATCACATGCTCAAAATCCTCCCGCGTCGCGTTTCTGCTGCTCATGAGGGTCGCCTCCCGCTTGTGAAACTCCGGATGACTGAAGCAAATGTCTCCTTTCTGCAAACCGATCAAAACATATCTTGCTCCATGCGCCATATATTGAAACGCGTTGTTGATGGCCTTTAAATTTCCGGTTGCATCAATTACAACAGTCGGCATATCACCGTTTGTAATGGATTCCAATTGTTCTGTAACATTCCCGTCCAACGCATTAATGGTGTGCCCCACCTTCAACTTTCTTTTGCAGAACCTTAATCGATCTTTGTTGGTGTCCATAGCGATAACTTTTCCCCCGGCAATCCGCGCGAACTCCATTGTTCCTAATCCAATCGGGCCGGCTCCGATAACCAAAACAAATTCGTCTTTGGTTATACCAGCTCTTCTTACGCCATGTGCACCGATGGCTAACGGTTCAATCAATGCTAATGCATCAAAGCTTAATCCTTCGCCGTGGATTAAAGAATAAGAAGGGACAGAAATATATTCGGCCATTCCGCCATCCTGGTGTACGCCACACACTTTTATTTTCACGCACGCATTTGGTTTCCCATTGCGGCAGGCGATGCACTTACCGCAATAGAAATAAGGGATAAATGTTACCGCTTCGCCGATCTCAAAACCGGGAGCATCATCAAATGCCATTAATTCACCAGCAAGTTCGTGACCTAATATGCGTGGGTATTCAAAGTATGGCTGTGTCCCCTCGAACGCGTGTAAATCTGTTCCGCAAATGCCAATTCGCTTTATTTTTATGATCGCCTGCCCGGGTTGCAGTAACGGTTTTTCTCCAGAGATATAATTAAACTCACCTGGTTTTGAACATACTAAAGTATTCATCTTCATTCCATTAAATTGTATAGGGGGACTCGTGACTAAACCAGGACAAAAAATCTACTTCAATCAAGTCGCTGATTTTTAATTCCTGCCAAAATTCCAAAGGGATATTTGTATTAAGCATACCCAGATTGGTTTGGACCCGACCCGGGTTAGTAGTGTTCAGGGCAATGCTTTTTACGCCCGGAACATTTAGCGAAAATTGGACGCAGGCTTCAGCCGGTTTTATATTGAATTTATGGCATTTTTCAAAAAAACGGTCCCGCCATTTATACAAAGCATCATTATCCGGAGTGCCTTTTTCGATCAGCCGATAATCATAATAATTGCTGCCAACAAGAAAGCCTGAGTGAAACAGTGCGGAGTTAACCACGTAAACACCTTTTCCCTCCATTTCTGCAATGAAATCCAGTAGTTCTTGCGGATGATATTTTATAGTCATGCTGTTGGCAATCATGATCCAGTCTAATTTGACATCGTTAGCCAGCCGTTTTATCATCCTCCAATTTTTTGCGCCGACACCAACGAATTTCACTTTTCCGTGCTTTTTCAAATCGTAAAGGGCCTCATATGCACTTAGAATATCATTGTATAACTTCTCGGCATGATGGTCATCTGTCGCAGCATCAAGGTATTCATCAGGATCATGAACAGAAACCATTTGGGGGAGGTAATCACCAAGCAATTCATTGCCTTGATTGAAACACTCAATAATGCCCTGATAACTTATTTTCTGAACGGCATCATGTTTTAGATTTTTCCAAACACCTGGTTCGAACGTTGGTTCATTTGTTTCCAGTTTAGTACGAAGCCACCCTAACTTGTTACTGATGACTACTTTTCCAGGAGGGATATTGAGCTTCCTGAGACATTTTCCAAGTGTTTCCAATGCAAGACCGGCGCCATATTTCCCTGCGGAATCAAATACTACTTTGCCATCAGACAGACGAATACATTCACTAACAATATTCAGTTTTTCCTGTTCATCTAGGGCTACGAACAGATTTCCCAAGCCGCTGGTCCCAAATATTATTGGTGGAAGGTTTAGCAACGTCATATCCAAATTCTTCGGATCTGTCTTTTGATATTCTTTCATTTTGCTTCTTAACCTTTTTGAAATATCACAATGTTGTTCCGATTGCCGGCTCCTCTTCAAGGTCAATTTTAGGAACAGTCTTATGACCTCTCCATCCAAAATATGCAACTATTGAAAAGCAAGCTAGCGGAACCAGGTAGGCTATTTGAATATCACCGGTTGAATCGGTAATTGAGCCAAATAACCTGGGCAAAATGGCACCACCAACAATGGACATAATCAGCAAACTACTGCCATATTCTGTATCAACCCCAAGGTCAGCAATGCCAAGAGCGAAAATGGTTGGGAACATTACGGACATAAAAAAGCAGATCAGTATTACTGCATAAACAGTGATTATTCCATTAACCCCAATCGCAACCATACATAACAAAATGTTGATTGATGCATAAATTGTAAGCAACCTGTTCGGCTTAATGTACCGCATAAGAAAAGTTCCAACAAAACGTCCAATCAAAAACGCGATGCCGCAGGCGCCTAAGTAATCAGCAGCTTTCATTTCGGTAATGCCAGCGGATTTAGTAGCATATAAAACAAACAGGCTGAAGACACAAACTTGTCCACCTACATAAAAAAACTGTGCAATCACTGCCCATGTGAGGTGTTTGTGTTTAAACGCGTGCAAGATATTTTTGCTTTTTGCCTTTCCTGTTTCCTTGTGCTCAATCTTTGGCAATGTAGTGAGCGCGAAAGCGATCGCGATTAACAATAAAATGGTGCCCAGTATAAAATAAGGGGTTTTAACCGAAGCAGCTTCTGATGCCAGCGCCACTCGCCTTGCGGCGGTTGACATTGCCTGTAGCTGATGTTCGGTAGCTCCCTGGCCAAGGATCACTCTTGCACCTATAACAGGTGCCAGCGCTGCGGCTAATCCATTGAACGATTGAGCAAGATTCAATCTTTGCGTGCTTGTTTCCGAAGGGCCCAGTGCTGCAGCATAAGGGTTGGCGGCCGTTTCGAGAAATGCTAAACCGCAGGCGATTACAAACAATGCAAAAAGAAAGAACTGGTAGGACTGGGTATTTGCCGCCGGAATAAACAAAAACGCCCCGATTGAAAAAAATAGCAGCCCTGTTATGATGCCAATTTTGTAACCCAATCTTTTCATAACATACCCGGCAGGAAGGGCCATGAGGAAATAAGCTATATAAACGGCAGAATCAACCAGGGTCGATTGCGTAGTTGTTAAAGTAAACGATTTTTTTAAATGGGGAATCAGGATTGGATTCAGATTGTTAGAAAAGCCCCATAAAAAGAACAAAGAGGTCACCAGCATAAACGCAAATCCGGTTTTAGAAGCTTTGTTTATAGCAACATCTTTTGAGAATGAGGTAATCATATCGTTTACATTTAGGAAAATTGGTTGAGAACAAATTTATTCCCGGGGCTTGTATTAACCATTGTATTAAATAGACTTTGTTTTATACAAATCCGACTTTTTCCGATCTTTGCAATCTGTCATATGAGCAAAAGATTATTGGGGCATAATTTTTCGTTACTGCACGCAGATTATGTCAAACTGAATGAAAAGTGGAATTACAGCAATGTGATCAGTCCTTATTTTCGGATATATTACATTGATGAGGGAGAGGGGATTGTGTCGACCAAATTCGAAAAGATTCAACTCGAGCCAGGTTACCTGTATATTATTCCGAGCTTTACTTTATGCCACCTTTCTTGTAAGGCATACCTGAGCCAGTATTTTCTTCACTTTTTCGAGGAGTCGGCCGAAGGCCTGTCGATTTTTGAGAATAACAGAAAAGTGATAAAAGTTGCCGCAACCGAACCGGATATTATAAACTTCAGGAAGTTATTAGAGATAAATCCCGGCAGAGGCATTAACCGTTCAGACAATCCAACCGTCTATGAAAAGAATGCCTATTATAAAAGCTACCAGGAATTGAATAATACGGTTAGTGACGCTGTCTATTTTGAAACCCAGGGGATAATTCTCCAGCTAATCTCCCGCTTTTTAAACTCCCATCGGTTTAAGAATAAAAGTCCCGATCCTGTTCCTTCAAAAATTTTAGACGCAGCCAGGCATATTCAATTAAATCTGAATCAAAATTTAACAGTGAACTATTTGGCAGACAGGGCAAACCTGCACCCGGATTATTTTTCCAGATTGTTTTTGAAATATACCGGACAAAGGCCACTGAATTATTTGCATGAAAAACGAATTGAGCGGGCACAATATTTAATAGCAACCACAACTTTGCCATATAACGACATCGCAGAAAAAACAGGATTTGAAAGCCTGCCTCATTTTTCAAAAATTTTTAAAAAGGTTACCAGTCTTACTCCTGGTGAGTATAAAAAATTGAATGGATTGATTTAGTATTCGTGGTCAGATGGTAGAGGTTTATACCAGCCTATGTCGAATATTCGACCGGAGTTTTAGACGTTACGAGTACAAACCCGACTTTTTTTTGTTGAGCTCTACGTAATAACAAAGTATTACTGAATCATAATTAGCCACACATGGACGTTATTGAAATAACAAACGAGGCATATTCTCACACCACGATTCAATCGGAAATATCGTCACGTCCAATCCCTCCAATTGAAAATCATTGTCATCATTTTACGATAAATGTATCGATTATGCGATTCGGTTAATTGATGTTTGTGAATAACTAGTTGATCTTCAGTGTATTTATTTGAAATTAACATTTGGTCTATTAATATTATCAATACAGATATGGCGTTTTTCTAAACCAATTTACCTTCACTGCAAGAAATATAAAGAACGGTGAAATCTTTTTTGCGTATCGTTTAAAAATATTTCCAATTATAAACCGACATACCGATCACTTGCACTGATTCTACAATAAGAGTGCTGTTTGTTCTTATTGTAAACCCGGATATTTCAAATCCATTGCTCTCAGTCTTGTGGTTCATATTACACCGTAAACCAATTTTGTTTTAATATGAGAATCTCAAACTATTTTTTGGGCGCGTTGGCCGCGCTCACGTTTGCGAGTTGCCACAAACAAGAAATGGCAACTCCGACCAGTCAACGGACCGTCGGCAAGACAGGTAAAACGTTGTCTATTACCAGCTATCCGAGTTACAACACGTCGCCTCTTCCGCCCGATCAAACAGGCGTTACCAGTACGGCTACCCAGCTTGCTGCAAAATTCCAGATAGGGTGGAATATCGGCAACACACTTGAGGCTTCAGGTGGCGAAACAAACTGGGGCAACCCAATGGTGACCCAGGCGCTTATTGATGAAGTTAAAAATGCCGGGTTTACCGCAGTACGTATCCCTTGCGACTGGGATCAGTATGCTGACCAAAACACGGCCCAGATTCAACAATCATGGCTCAACAGGGTGCAGCAAGTTGTTCAGTACTGTGTTAATGACGGTCTGTACGTGGTATTAAATATACACTGGGACGACGGGTGGTTAACGCACAATTGTACAACTGCTGCGCAAGCTTCTGTTAACGCTAAACAAAAGGCTTTTTGGGAGCAGATTGCCACTCAAATGCGTGGTTTTGATGAACACCTGATATTTGCCAGCACAAACGAGCCGGAAGTAACAGACGCTACTGGTATGAGTGTTTTGCTTTCCTACCATCAAACATTTGTCAACGCAGTCAGATCGACCGGTGGGCATAATAGTTACAGGGTGCTTCTTGTTCAGGGGCCGGGCGGAGCCGACATTTCAACAACAAATAATTTAATGAATACGCTTCCTACAGATCAGGTGGCCAATAAATTAATGGTTGAAGTGCACTATTATAACCCATCTCAGTATACGCTTTTAACCTCGGATGCAAGTTGGGGCAATATGTTCTATTATTGGGGTAGCGGCTATCATTCTACAACTGATCCTTCCAGGAATCCTACCTGGGGCGAAGAGTCAGATGCGCCTTCAGAATTTTCGTTGATGAAATCTAAGTTCATCGATAAAGGTATTCCTGTTATTTTGGGGGAATACGGAGCAATCCGCAGATTGCAAACCCTTTCAGGTGATGCGTTGACGCTCCATCTCGCGGGTAGGGCATATTATCTTAATTATGTTACGCACCAAGCATTACAGTACGGTTTGCATCCATTCTATTTTGATGACGGATCGACCGCAAATAATGCCTTCAGGATCATTAACAGGCAAACTAAC
>JAICXZ010000064.1 GCA_025934475.1 Mucilaginibacter sp.
CCAGTTCCGTTTTGAATTATCGACACACCCGTGCGTGGCTGGTTCATCACCGTTTCCGCTATCTTCCAGCGACGGATATCCCAGTACCGGCTCTCTTCAAAGGCCAGTTCTATGCGGCGTTCGTTTTGGATCACCGTGCGCATTTGATCCTGGGTCATGCCTGCCGCTAGTCCGTATGAGTTATCGGTGCCTGGCTGTATCCCTGCCCGCTGCCTGATAGTCGTTAGCGCCTGGTAAACGCTGGCATCTGGTCCTACAGCTTCGTTTTGAGCTTCGGCGTAGTCTAAAAGAATATCAGTGTAGCGTATAATAAGCCAGTCTTCGTTGTGACCGCTATAGGAGTTGGCACTTTCATTATACCCCATGAATTTGCGCATGTAGTAGCTGGTTTGCGTTTGCTGCAAGCCTAGATTAGGTTTGCTTAGCCCACCTTCATAGGTTTGCAACGGGGTATTGAGCCATTCTGCACCATTGTAAAGCAGGGTGTAACCAAAACGGGGATCGCGATTTGTGTAAGGATTATTAGGATCGTAACCAGATGCCGGGTCGGTGATTGCTAAACCATTATTCATTGGGAATGCGTTAGCCAGCTCCTGGGTAGGACTGGTTTGCCCCTTGCCTACCGCAGCCGTAAAGCCTACAGGGCCGTTGGCTGTTTCAATGTTGTGGCCGTTATCAACCTCCCGCATAAATATGATCTCGGGATTATTCTGGGTCAGGAATACGTCAAGGTATTTTGGCACCAGTGAATAGACACCCAAATTCATTACATCTTTTGCAGCGGCAGCGGCCAATGCCCATCGGTTGGACTGGAAATCGGAATAACCTGTTAAAGGATTAGACGCATCTATATTCCCGCCGTTGAACAGCGGACTTGCTGCGTAAAGCAATACGCGCGCCTTCAGAGCTAATGCTGCGCCCTGGGTTACCCGGTGGCTATCGGCGTTAGGGTTAGCCAAAGGAGCAGTCAATAAAGTATCTTTTATTGCATCACATTCACTTACTATGTATTTAATGCAATCGTCAAAAGTATTTCGTGGAAGTGCAACGTTATCGGTTATGGTGAACACCTTGTTGCCTAATAGCGGAACCCCACCATATCTTTTTACAAGCTCGAAATAAAAGTAAGCCCTCAGGAAGCGAGCCTCATTCTTCCACAAATGTTTAATGGAATAACCATTGTATTTTGCCAGAACCGGCACCACATCAACGTTATTGATGAAAATATTAGCGCTGCGAATACCCTGGTAGTAGTAAGCCCAAAGATCCTCATCTTTTGGCACTGTATAAGAGTTGTATGCGGCGGTGGACAAGATGGTCACCTCGTTAGATGGGCCAAGCGCTGACGATACTGCATCATCAGATGCCGCGTCCAGGTAATCGCTCCCTATCCTGTTATGCCCATTCTTTAACTTAGCGTATATGCCGTACAAGAATGCCTGTGCATTTACACCGGCCGAGTCCTTCGTGTCGAAAACGTAGTTGATAGTTACCTTATCAACCGGGAACTGTTCGTACTTTTTACAACCGGCAATTACCGTGATAACTGCAAGCGCGAAGATCAAAGTTTTGTAGCCTTTCATGTTCTTTCTATCTAAATCGGCTTTGTTGTTAAAGCTTTACGTTAATACCTGCGTTAAATACTCGTTGAATAGGGTATGCGATGCCGTTTACCTCAGGGTCAACTCCCTTGTAACCATAAAGCGTCAACAGATTTTCGCCATCCACAAAAATTCTAATACCCGAAACGCTTATCTTATGTGCCCAGCCGGCTGGCAGGCTATAACCTACCTCCGCATTCCTCAGCCTGAAATAGTTCCCCGAGCGCACATACAGTGAAGACCAGGCGGTGTTATTGGCATTACCCAATGACAGACGCGGCATAGTTGCTGTAGCAGCAGTTTCCGGCGTCCAGCGATTGGTTAATACATTGTAGCCTTGTCCGCTGTAAACCAGCCCCAGGAAGCCAACGCCCTCAAAGCCATTAACCAAGCCGTTATCATATAATATCTGGCGATTAGCAACGCCCTGCAGAATAGCGCTAAAGCTGAAACCTTTGTAGTCAAAGCCTACTGTGGTACCGTAGAAAAACGTTGGTTTTGTGTTACCAATTGCAGTAATATCAAACTGGTTGATTATACCGTCGTGGTTTAGATCAGCATACTTCACATCTCCCGCTTGCGCAGAGTAACCGGTAGTTGTTGGGCTCGAAGCTGCTTCCTGTGCAGTCTGGAAGATGCCAATTGCTTTATAACCGTAAATTGCGTTTACAGGTTCGCCGGTATGTTTTATCCATGGATAAGGAGTTGGTTCTTCATCGCTATACACAACCTTCGATGCCTGGATGGATGCGTTGCCGGTGATGAAATAGTTGAAGTTGCCCGCGTTGTTCTGATAGGTTAAAGAAAGCTCGCCACCTGTATAAAGGTTGACACCGATGTTTTCGTAAGGATAGCTGGCACCTAATAATGCTATACTTGCACCCCTTATTTGCAGCAGATCATAATAGCGATCATGGTAATAATCGGCGGTGATCTTTAAATGGTCATTGAATAAGCCAATATCAGTACCGAAGTCCAGTTTATGAGCTTTTTCCCATGTGATGTAGGGATTGGCCAAACCGTTTTCCAATTCGCTTTGCACATTGCTGCGGGCCGTACCTGTAGTATAGGCGTATCCCTGAGAAGCGCTATAGGTTTGCAGGAAGTTATAATAACCGTAATTGTCCACATTGGCATTGCCTGTTTTGCCATAGCTTAAGCGCCATTTCCATTCGCTGACCCAGCTGACATTATCCTTGATAAAGTTTTCTTTACCCATCTGCCAACCAAGGCCGCCTGCATAGAATAAACCAAATTGGTGTCCCGGTGGATAACGGTTGTAGCTGCTGTTATCAATTGCACCTTCTACAAAATATTTGCCGTCATAATTATAAGCTGCCTTAAGAGCCTGATTTGTATTCACCTGCGACAAATCGAAATTGAGCACCACAGAGCGGTAGTCATAAAATGCCATCGCGGTAATATTGTTCTTGCCGAAACTCCTGTTATAGTTCAACGATCCCTGCCCATACGCATATCGCGCACTTGATACGGTATTGAATGAATTGCTTTGCGAGACTGTTGACCCGATCGCAGAATAGCTGCTGTCGGAATACAAGTAGGCGTTGTTCTGCAAACTCCGGTTGATAAAACTCTGCGATGAAAATGACACATTGCCCTTTCCTTTTGCAGATAAACCTTTCGTAATACTGCTCAAATCATAATTCAGATCCAGGTTTGCCAGCACGTCGTTGCTGTTTGTCCTTTCATAACCTGAGTATTCGGTTTGTGATAAGAGGTTATTAGTGTAAAGCGATGTTCCAGCAAACGACCCGTTTGGATTGTAGACCGGATAGGCATTATTCGGAGTAGTATAGAGCGTATTCAAGATATTATTGTACCCACTGCCCGGCTGGGTTGTTTGCTGCACACGGCCGAATAATTGCAGATCGACATTGAATTTGGGCGTTACATTTACGCTCACATCCGAATTGATCATATACCGGTTGAGGTCGTTATTAGTATTATATAGCGACCCGGGCGCATTTTTGAACATACCCTGCTGATCGAGATAGTTTACCGAAATGGTATATTTAGCTACCTGCGTCCCGCCGTTCACATTCAAGCGGTAGCTGGTCATCGGCGAATAATTTTGCAGAATGGTATTGAACCAGTTTACATCAGGATGGCCAGTAGGATCAGTGTGATTGCGATAAGCGTTAAAATCGCTGCTGCTATAGATAGCCGGTTTTCCATCGTTCTGTAGAGCTTCGTTATAAAGATAGGCGTACTGGTAAGCGGGCAATGGTGCGGGTAATCCAAGCGGATGTTGCAAACCAGTTTGCGCGGTTAACGAAATGCGTGGCTTACCTGCCTCTGGATGCCTGGTTGTAACCAGCAACACACCCCTTGAACTGTTATCGCCAAGTAGGATTGTCGAAAGTCCGTCCTTCAACACCGAAATAGACTCAATACTTTCGGGATCGATTGAAGAGATTTCACGCTGTACGCCATCAATAACTGTAATTGGCGTTTGTCCGCGCAAACTTAATGATATCTCATTATTGTCGTTTGGAGCATAATTATTGTGGTCGACCACGTTGCCAATAAAATCCGGGTGACTTTGACCGCTGGTCGGCGGTGCAGTGAAACCGCTAACTTGCTGTGTATATAATCCCGCCAGCTGCCCGGGCAATGCGTACGTATAAAGCGACGCCGGTGTGGTAGTAAGCTGATTGGTATAAATCGTCGAGATGGACCCTAATACCGATTTATGATCAGCCGTACCATACAGTACGTCAAGTTTATCCTGCGACTTCAAATAAGTCGGTATCAGGTGAACATTAACCGTATCCGAGCCCTTAACAGTTGCTTCGCGAACGTAAAAGTTCTTGTAGGCAAATACGAGAACATCGCCGGCCGATGCTTTAAGAGCAAACTGACCCTTTACATCTGTAGAGGTCGAATCGGTTTTCCGCTTCGTAACAACGTGCACGCCCTTTAGCGCTACGCCATATTCGTCGACTACGGTGCCGCTTACCTGTCCGGATGCCGCGTTCTGTTTCGATCCCTTAGTTTGAGCAATCGAAACATCGCTTTGCGCTGTGATTACCAGGCAAATAATACAAGGCAGGAAATATTTTTTCAGACAGCGATAGGCCCCTCCCTGAAATTCAAATTTTGTGTTTTTGCAAAAACGATTTAGCATAGTTTTGCTATTTTAGGTATCCAGGTTAAATTCTTCAGCATGTTTTAGGAACACTTAAAGTTGTATTCGAACGGGCTTGATGTATTACCGTAACCAACTTTTGTCGCACCGGTCTTGTCGGTAATAAAGTAGTCCATTTTGATGATCGTTTGCGTGTCAGTTGTCCCGAAAAAGGATTTCGGCCAGAAGGTGATCTGGTATTTTTTACTACCATCAGGCATCTGAACCATCTTAGTTTTATCCGTCTGTTCGCATACGACAATCGTTTGACCATCACTGGTATAGGCGGTAGCGCACAGGTATACTACATCAGCTCCAGTCAGCGCAGTGGTGGTTACATTACCATCGAATGTCAAAGTGATATAGTCGTTATCCAGTGATTTGGGGGGATTGATCGTTGTTAACTGCGGATGGCAGAAATCTACAAAGTCACCTGTGCCACCGGTCACTGAGAAACAGTCGGTGATTTTTTCACTATAGTAAGTTCCATTGCCATCGCTGGTAAATCCATTCCCGCTATCGGTGATTACATACCCCAGTTTAACCTGCGTGTCATTATTGTCTGCCCCTACTTTTATCTGGATATTCAGGTCGCCTTTTATTTCGCTACCATTATGGGTAAAAGCTTTGTCAGTCTGATAAGCCACCCACTCCATGTCGTCGATCAGGTTTCCGCCGATCCCGAAGGTTTTCTTCATATCGTCGGGCCAATTCAAGCCACCTCCGTTTTTTGCAAGAGTCGTGCTTGGTACCAGTACCATGTTGCCGTCACCCAGAGTTGGGCTGGTATAAGTGATGGTGGTGTTTTGGGCAGCTTTCCATCCTTTTGGCACCAAAAAGCCGAAGATGAGATAATCGGGACCACCATTGCCAACCGTTGGGATATCGATGTGGACAGTTATAGGAACCACCTGCCCAACCGTAGCAACGCCAGGCTGATCAACACCGGTGATGATCTCCCCACAACAAGCCAATGCAACGCCCAGTACGATGAGTGCGCACAGCTGCCATATTCCCTTTCCTTTAATGCGTAAATATTGTTTCATGCTTAAAATCTGTGATTAAAAAGTCTAATTGGATTTTTGAAACACGTATACATAAGTGTTATTTGTGCAGCCCGGACTAAATGTAAGCGTCAGCTGCCGTGCCCCATTAACGATCGGGAAATTGAACGCAGTAGCAACGGGCGTAGCTGTTCCGGCTGTAAACGAGATTTTGAATGGATATTTCGGATCATCGAGCGCGTAAGTACCATTTTGGCCGACCAAAAAAGGCACTTTGTTAACCAGCGTATACTTACCCTGGTTGAAGTTTAGCCTGAACTGGCTGAAATCAACAATGGCTGTAAGATCGGCCCCGTTCCTGGTGGCTTTAATGATCTTCCAGTTGCCGCTAATGTCCTTTACTGCCTCAGCTGCCGGGCCCACTTTTTCCATCTTGCAGGAACCGAATAAAGTTCCCAGCAATAGCATCAGCACCAGGCTTATCCTTGATGTATTACAAAAACGTTTCATTTTCTTTCGACTAATAATTAATAACCGGGATTTTGCACCAATTCAGGCGATTTAGCGACTTCGCTTTGCGGGATCGGCCACAAATACATCGCCTTTCTGAAGTTCCGCTGGCGAACCGGAAATGTTTTATAGGTAACAGAGTTTCCGTTACGATCGACCTCCATACCCATCGTCATAATATTATCGGTTTGATCTGCTATCTTCCAGCGACGCACATCCCAGAAGCGTTGTTCTTCGAAAGCAAGTTCTATCCTGCGTTCATTCTGAATCTCGGCCCTCATTTGATCCTGGGTTAAACCTACCGGCAATTGATAAGGACTAAGACCAGCGCGTTGCCTTATTGATTCGATTGCTGCATAAACCTGTGCTGTCGGCCCTTCAAATTCATTGGCAGCCTCGGCATAGTTCAGCAATATCTCGGCATACCTGATCAATGGCCAGCAACGATTGGATACGTGCGTAAAGTCATTTGCAACAGCATTCGGGTCCATCATCTTATTGGTGTAATAGCCGGTACGGGTACCAACACCCACTGCATCGGTCCCTGTATTTATACCGTTATAGTTGCCAACGAAAATGTTTACCGGAGAAAAGCCGGACTGAAGCCTGTTTTGCAATTGGGTTTGATCATGGATCACCGTGAAATTCAAGCGCGGGTCTCGGTTCGCATAGGGATTTTGAGGATCGTAACCCGAATTAGGATCCGTGAGAGCGAGGCCATTCGCCATTGGGAACGCATCTACCAGCCCGTGCAACGTGAATGCTCCATTTTGCCCGGTTCTTGATGGCGGGTCCCACAAACTTTCAAAATCGACATTCGATCCGCGCATTAGCGGGAAGATGTACTCCGTATTGTAACGCAGCGTAAATAGCTGCTGAAATCCGTTGCCCGGAGTTGAATTATCTACATTCAGGCTATATGCCCCCGAGCTGATTATTGCGGCCGCGGCATCTTCCGCCAATTTCCATCTGGCAGGATCACTGGTCGGATATCCAACATATTGAGCTTGATCGCCCGCAGTAAGCGTAGTTCCGTTAAAAAGCGGACTAGCGGCATATAATAACACCCTTGATTTCAATGCCAGGCACGCTCCTTTCGATGCCCGGCCATAGTTTAAGCCGGATTGCGTCATCGGCAATACATTTGCTGCTGAATCACATTGAGATGTAATGTAATTCACGCAATCGGCATACGTACTTCGTTTTGCCGGGATATGATCGGTATAGGTATATATAGTATCACCTATCAGCGGCACGCCTCCATAGTGTTTCAACAATATGGAGTAATACCAGGCACGCAAGAACAGCGCTTCTGCCCGATATTCATTTTTGCTAAATGCTTTTATTGGCGCACCTGGGAGGTTTTTAAGAAATTGATTGACCGCCCGTATATTATTATAACAAGTTTTATAAGCATCATCGGTTACCACCGCGGCGTTTACCGTCCCGGTTTCGAAAGACAGAGCCGTAGAGCCAGTAGTTCTATACACTTCCGCCTCATCCGACGACGCGTCCAGTCCACCGTTTCCAAATCGACCGGGATTAAAACTAAACCCGGCATTGCTATAAATATTGGATAAAAACGCCACGGTATTGGCACTATCGGCAAAAACAGTTGTTTTTGAGAGATTGGAGGTCTGCGTTTGACCCAAGAATCCATCCTTTTTACAGGAAACAAAAGAAATTAATAAAGCCGACAGGCACCAGAGGTAAAGTTTCTTCATACTATATGTTTACAACCAGCATTTTGTTCTTTAAAAGCAGCAGCAACGGAGTCGCTACTGGTATAATTGGTTTAAAATTCGCCGTGGGCGGGTTTATAATTATATTGCTAAATTATATCATAAAATCGATTTAGCAAATTATTTTAAAACTTTTTTTAATAATTTTTTATCTAAAAAAGCTATTAGGGCTAAGAATTGTAATGACACGGCTTATTTGGAGCCAGAAAGGCTTTTTTGGCCTTCCCAACCACTCAAATGGCGACTAAAAAAGAGCATCTGGTACACTACCGAATTACCCCAATACTCCCATGTATGCCCACCATCACGCACGATAAAGTCATGCGGTACTTTCATTTTCACCAATCGGTTATGCATTTCCATATTTGAAGGATAAAAGCCGTCGCTGTAACCACAGTCGAATATGATGGATAGCGAGTTTGGTTTTATTTGATCGAGCATATTGATCACACTATTGTCTTTCCATCGCTGTGGATTGCTTTCGTATTCACCGAGCACCTGGCTGATGCCAAAACTTTTTGAAAAAGGTATCAGATCTACACAACCGCTCATGCTGCCAACAGCACCATAAATATCCTGATGCCTGATAGCCAGGAACAAAGCACCATGTCCGCCCATGCTCAAACCCGTAATGGCTCTACCAGAACGGTCGGCGATGGTTGAATAATGATGATCAACCCAGGAAACCAATTCGGCCGAAACATAAGTTTCGTACTGCCACTCCTTGCTCATTGGGCTATCAAAATACCAGCTGGCAAAATTACCGTCAGGGCAAACGATTAAGCAATGATATTTATCGGCCAATGGGATAACATTTGGCGCTTTTTTTACCCAGTCGGAATAATTGCCGCTGAAACCGTGCAAAAGGTACAGCACCGGGTACTTAACCTTTTTGTTATAGTTGTCCGGACGAATAACAACCGCCTTGATAACCCTATTCATCACATTGCTGTGCGTCACAACCGTATCCACTTTTGCTGCATTAGCATGGAGGCAGATTAGCAGCAGTGCGAGCCCGGCCAGGTAAAATTTCTTTGTCAGTTCAAATAACATATCGGGTATTTTGAATTTTAATTCTCGCGTACAATTGTCACACGACGGTTTTGAGGTTTATTGATCGTGTATATTTCGTCTACAAGCACATTCTGTTCTTTTTGCCACGCATCGCGAAGGGCCTTGAAGCGTGCCCGGCTATAATTATCCTTGTTACCGTTTACAAACACGTCTTTCTGCGCATACTTACTTACGGTGTCCATAGCGGCAACGTCATCTTTGTAAAGCAAGCCTTTCCCTTTCAGGAAATCGAATTCCATCCACATATACATGCGGTTTCGACGTTCAATGTCCCACCTTTCTTCATTCAGTTCTCTTATCTGCACAGCCTGTTGATACTCAGGCGTCGTTTTAATTTCGGCGAGATTGATACCGTCTTCCAGTTCCTTTGCTGAACGGCTGCCGATAGAGTCTCCGTCGATCATCAATTTGTAGTTGCCATCTTTCAAACCTCTCACCTTCAATAGCTCCTGGTTAAACTCGTTAATGAAGGGCACCAGGAGCAGCGCGCCCG
>JAICXZ010000798.1 GCA_025934475.1 Mucilaginibacter sp.
AATTGCGCATAAGCGTTGAAATAATAAAATGTTTGTGGTATCAGCCTGGCAATATTGATCGAATTTGCCGAAGTGAGCCTGAATTCCTTATTCAGTTCAGGATCGGTAAAAGCTTGTTTTACCAGCGCCTGGCAATCATCAAAAGTGCCGTCTATCTCAATGGCGCGAACATTTTGTCCATTTGTTGTTAGCTGCAGTTCCTGGATGCCACTAACTTTTCCTTTGGGATAAAGGATTGTAACCCGGGTATCAGGAACACCTAAAAAACCAAGTGCTACAGCGCCGCCGGTATCACCCGAAGTGGCTACGAGCACATCCAAAGTCTTTTCACCCTGCTGAAGAAAATAGCTCATTACACGGCTCATGAAGCGCGCACCAAAATCCTTAAAAGCTAGCGAGGGACCATGAAAAAGCTCGAGCACATAAACGTTCTCTTCCAGCTCTACTACCGGCGCATAAAAGCTGATGGCATCATGAATGATCGCGCTCAGATCGCTCTCCGGTATTGAATCGCCCAACAAGTTTTTCGCAACATGGAATGCTATCTCGGGTAGCGAATAGCTATCCAGGTTATTTAAAAATTTATCATCGAGCCGCGGAATATAAAGCGGCATATACAGGCCCCGATCCTGCGGCATGCTGTTAAAAACGGCCTCTTTGAACGAGACCTGGTGGTTGGGGTTGTTAGTACTATAGAGCTTCACGTTGTTAAAATCCTAATTTCTAAATACTAAGCCCTAAATTCTAAATACTAAAAATTTGACATTAGCATTCAGAGTTTAGGATTTAGAGTTTTTATATCACTTTCGGCCCAAGATCATTAATCGTGGACACATAGCTGTTTGAATTTATATTAATCGCTGCCAAATGCTTTTGCAGTTTTTGAGTGATTTGCCTCGCAGTTTCATCATCCTTAGTAAAAGCAAATACTGATGGACCTGAACCCGAAATACCAAAACTCACTGCGCCGAGCTCCATAGCCAGTTCTCGCATCTTATAAAAATCAGGTATGAGGAGGGAACGTACAGGCTCTACCAGGATATCCTTCATGCTTCGGCCAATCAGGTCGATATCATTCATGAACAAACCACTTACCAGGCCGGCAATATTACCCCACTGCGTCACTGCATCTTTCATTTGTATCTTGTTGCGAATAATCTGCCTTGCTTCGCGGGTAGGTACATCCACGTCGGGGAAAACGATGGCGCAATGCAGATATTTTGGGTGTGGCAATTTCACAATATCCAGCGGATCATAGCTGCGTATAAGCACAAAGCCACCCAGCAGCGCGGGAGCTACATTATCGGCATGGCCATGTCCGCAAGCCATTTCTTCGCCTTTGCGGGCAAAAGGCAGCAATTCAACCGCGTCAGTTTCATCACCAAGCAGGGTTTTCGCGGCAAATAAACCGGCTACGGTACTCGCTGAGCTTGAGCCCAATCCGCTGCCTATCGGCATTTTTTTGTGCAGTTCGATGTCTAAACCAATATCAGTTCGGCCGATATGTTTCAGGTAATGATCAACGCTTACGCTTACCGTGTTTTTCTTTGGGTCGAGTGGGAGGCGACCATTATCGCCGGTTATCTTACTGATGACGATACCGGGCTTATCAATAACGCGCATGATCACTTCATCACCGGGTTCATTTACGGCAAAGCCGAGCACATCAAACCCACAGACTACATTAGCAACTGTTGCAGGGGCAAAAACCTTGACCGACTGGCCAACCGAAGGGTTTTCACTAACAGCGGCTTTACTTTTCAATATTGTAGTATTATCCATTTTCAAATTCGTTTCCCCTTGAGTAGAGGTTTTTTAATTGGCGCCAACATTAATTAAATCCGCAAACACTCCTGCAGCGGTTACTTCCGCACCGGCACCAGGGCCTTTTACAACCAACGGCCTGTCTTTATACCGGTCGGTAGTAAATGAAATGATATTATCGCTTCCAGACATGATGAAGAAGGGATGATCCTCACCAACCATCTGCAAGGTGATAGCCGCTTTGCCATCTTCCAGCTTGCCGATATAACGAAGTGCCTTGCCTTCATCCTCCGCCTGCTGTTTTAGGATAGTAAAGTAAGCGTCCTCAGCCTTCATGGCTTTATAAAAATCTTCAACCGT
>JAICXZ010000705.1 GCA_025934475.1 Mucilaginibacter sp.
GCAGCCCGATGTATTAATATCCAGCAAATTCCTCTTAGGGCAATTTGCTAAGGCAGTATCATAATCGTTCTGGGCGTTTGCTGAGCCCGCAACGGATAGTATGATAAAGCTCAGGGCAATTATTAGCATGTTCGTTTTCATAGGATAGCTTTGATACATGCAATCTAATATTTTAGAAACAAAAAGGCACCGCCTTCCGACAGTGCCTTTTTTAGCTGAAAGCTTAAGGCTAAAAGCAAAAGGCTTTGGACCTTCTGCTTTCAGCTTTTCGCTTAGTATCTATAGTATTCCGGTTTAAACGGACCATTCACGGCCACACCGATATAATCGGCCTGGTGCTGATCCAGTTCTTCCAGCTCAACACCGATCTTCGCTAGGTGCAAACGTGCCACCTTTTCGTCAAGATGTTTTGGCAGAGTGTACACTTTGTTTTCGTATTTATCACTGTGGCCCCAAAGCTCCAGTTGAGCCAGGGTTTGGTTGGTGAACGAGTTACTCATCACAAAGCTTGGGTGACCGGTTGCACAACCTAAGTTTACCAAACGGCCCTCAGCCAATACGATCAGGTCTTTCCCATCAATGGTATATTTATCCACCTGCGGTTTGATCTCTATTTTGGTATTACCGTAGGTATTATTCAACCATGCCATATCGATCTCATTATCGAAGTGACCGATGTTACAAACGATGGCTTTATCTTTCAATGCACGGAAGTGTTGCTCACGCACAATATCGCAGTTTCCGGTAGCGGTTACCACAATATCAGCCTCTGCAATAGCGTTTGAAAGCTTTTTCACTTCGTAACCTTCCATTGCAGCTTGTAAAGCGCAAATTGGGTCGATTTCGGTAACAATTACACGGACACCTGCACTGCTCAATGACTCGGCAGAGCCTTTGCCCACATCGCCATAGCCGCAAACAACGGCTACTTTACCAGCCAGCATTACGTCAGTTGCACGGCGGATAGCATCCACCAGCGACTCCCGGCAGCCGTATTTATTATCAAATTTCGATTTGGTAACCGAGTCATTTACATTGATTGCAGGAAGCGGCAAAGTGCCTGCTTTCATCCTGTCGTACAAGCGGTGAACACCGGTCGTGGTTTCTTCTGAAAGACCTTTGATACCGGCAACCAGCTCAGGGTATTTATCCAATACCATGTTGGTCAGGTCGCCACCGTCATCGAGGATCATGTTCAACGGCTTGCGATCTTCGCCGAAAAACAGCGTTTGCTCGATGCACCAGTCAAATTCTTCAGCGTTCATACCTTTCCAGGCATAAACTGAAGTTCCGGCGGCAGCAATAGCAGATGCAGCGTGATCCTGGGTCGAGAATATATTACATGACGACCAGGTAACTTCGGCACCCAGCGCCTGTAAAGTTTCGATCAAAACAGCGGTTTGGATGGTCATGTGCAGGCAACCAGCGATGCGGGCGCCCTTTAGCGGTTGTGACGGACCATACTCAGCACGCAGGGCCATAAGGCCTGGCATTTCAGCTTCGGCAAGGCCGATTTCTTTGCGGCCCCATTCGGCCAGCGACATATCTTTTACCTTGTGTTTAACGTAGGTATCTACTGATGACGACATATTCAAGTTGATTTGGCTGCAAAAATAAGTAATAGAAATATCATAACGAAATCAGACTGTTATGGACGATATCCCGTTATCGCCAAACGTTCAGATGGAACATATTTTTATAAATTGATGATCTACTGATCAGGCGTCCCGTTGGGCAATGTCATTAAGTTAAGGAAATATTCGCGTCAAAGCAGCGCCTTTGGGTGCTGAATGTCGGTAGGAAAATATCGTTATTAACCAATTTGGCGTGTGCCATCAGTACGCAACCCAGCGAGGTTCCGTACCGATGGCACGGTATTCTTGATTGTTTATTTTCTACCGACATTCGACCCCGACGGGGTCAGCCCTTAACTTAACGATATTGCCCGATGAGATGCACTTGCAGGTTAGCGCCCCATCGGGACGCCTCGTCGGTAGAAAAAAAAATCAAAAGGATTTACGTTCTATCGGAACGTTTGGTGCTGGCCGATCGTGCAGGTTATGCGTTTACCAGCTCCGGCTTCGCATGCTTATGCTTACCTTCGGCTACGCCTGCCGACATGGCGAGCTTGCCATTATGCGTCCCGCCGGTTTCAACTTGCAGCACTTGTGTTTTAATATCGCCCGTGATGCGTCCGGTGCTCCTGATCTCTAACGAGTGGGTGTTTATATTGCCGTTTATTGTACCATAAACGATCATTTCTTTAGTTGCAACGTTTCCGGTTATTGCTCCTTTTTCCCCAAGTATCAATCCTTCGTCAATGGTTACATCGCCGTTGATCTGCCCCTCGATACGCACAAAAGCAGGCGCCTTCATATTTCCGTCAAACACACAGCCCTCGCTCAAAAATGTCGATATAACCTGCTGATCTAATTCTACTTTGCTCTTCTTTGAAAACATATCTTTTAGTTGCTTAAGTTAGAATGAGTTGATTGGGTTGATTGGGTTGAAAAGAACTAACTTAATCAACTCAATCCAACTTAGTCAACCACTCACTACTCTAATTATTCAAGGTCAAAAACTTCACAGGATTCACCGGGTGTCCGTTCTTACGCACTTCATAATGCAGATGAGTTCCGGTTGAGCGGCCGGTTGAACCAACTTTACCGATCACATCGCCCGTTTTTACTTCGTCACCTTCATGAACATCAATATGTGACAAATGGCCATACAAAGTTTCGAAACTGTTTTTGTGCTTTACGATGATACAATTACC
>JAICXZ010000389.1 GCA_025934475.1 Mucilaginibacter sp.
CGACTGCCCTTCACCGGCCGGAAACTGGTGGTAAATATCAAAATGTCTCCTTTTCGGGGCTTGAGAACGATAGCTTTTGATTGCGCTCTTGGCCGCTGTTCTATCAGGACAAATTCGCCACCCTCATAGTCCTCGCCTGGTTCATCCAGGAACAACACCATTTGCGTCGGAAAAAATATATCACCATAAAGGTCTTGATGTAAGGTATTATAGCCGCCCTTGCCATATTTCAATATCAAAGGCGTGGGACGGTTTTGACCGTGAGTGTGGCATTGTTCCAACAGTCCAGGCAGTGTACCGGGAAAGCGGGTCGCGGTTCCCAATACTTCCATCCATTTGTTGGCGACAGGTGCAAGGTGGGGATAAACCGTTTGCCGCAACACTTCAATAATGCCCGGCAGCGGATAACTGAAATACTTATACTCACCAAGTCCGAAACGGTAGCGTTCCATCACAATGGTTTTCCTATAGAGCGATTTGTCGTCGTATTGCTGTTTTAGGGTATCACATTCCGCGTCATCAAGAATATTGTTGAGAATAGCATATCCATTATCATTCAGCCGGCTGGTTATTTCCCGCCAATCGAGTTTATCAATTTCTTGTTGCATGATTAAAAATTTTAGACAAGCTCTGTGCCTCTCTGAGAGGTCCTCTGCGCTCTCTGTGGTTAATTTTTTCGAAACCACAGAGGGCGCGGCGGTTTTTCACGGAGTGCGCAGAAAAAGAAAATATTACACCGCCATTTTATGAACCTGCGCAGCTTCCCAGCCAATCATGGCCGATTTACGCGTTGGTCCCCAATGGTACTGCCCAAATTCGCCGGTTGAACGAATCACCCTGTGGCAGGGGATCAGGAAAGCTACCGGGTTATCGGCCACAGCGCTGCCAACGGCGCGACTGTCATTGGGCTATTGTATCTCTTTAGCCAATGAGCCGTAAGTTTCCAGTCCGCCCATCGGGATTCGGAGCAGGGCGTCCCATACCTTCAATTGAAAAGGCGTGCCTTTAAGGTGCAATTTGATATTGGACAGCTTCGACCAATCTTTTTGAAAGATAAACATCGCCTCCTGCTGCACATGATCAACCATTTGATGGTAAGTTGCATTCGGGAATTGTTTTTGCAGCTCGTTAAATGCATCTTCCTGATTATCGGCAAATGCCAGGTGACAAATACCCTTCTCCGTCGACGCAACCAGGATATTGCCAAACGGACTTTCAGCAATACTATAATTAATAACCAGTGCTTTGCCTCCGTTTTTGTATTCGGCCGGGGTCATTCCTTCGATATTGATAAACAGGTCGTGGAGTCGGCCTGTACTGGAGAGGCCGGTTTCGTAAGTGGCGTCAAACAATGTCGCCTGTTTTTCCTTCAGAATACCTTTGGCATATTCAACACTCAGGTATTGCAGGAATTTCTTCGGACTGATCCCTGCCCAATCGGTAAACATGCGCTGAAAGTGGAACGGGCTCAGGTGCACTTTTTCGGCAACTTCATCCAGGTTGGGCTGATTTTTAAAATGCGTTTTGATATAATTGATCGCATCGGCGATACGCTGATAGTTGATCATGTTTTGTGTTTCCATTACTTCAATTTTAACACTTCAAAATTACCCTGCTTTGCTGCGCATTAAAACCCGGAACTTGCTTTGTTAAGTTTCAGTCAACAATAGTCGTTTTTGTTTGTTAAAGCTAACGCATTAATTGAATGCTTATATACTTATTAATTTATACACAGTTTGATTATGAAAAAGATTATTACAACATTGCTGATCCTTACAGGTTTCTATTCCGTTACTCACGCTCAAAAGGCCAATACGGGCGAATTTGGCGTTAACCTCGGTCTGAATTTATCATCTATACAGTATTCCGGTACAGGTGAAAGCTCCGATTACAAAGCTGGTGCTAACATTGGTGTTTCTGGCGAATATTATTTTACCAGCAGTTGGGGAATCAAGGCAAAACTAATTTTTGATCAAAAAGGTTGGGGCAACGGTGTTGTTTTTCTTCCCGACGGTACGGCAATAGAAGGCGTTAGTTATCGCCTCAATTATATTACAGTGCCCATCCTGGCCAGCTGGCACTTTGGCCGGCTGCATAACTGGTATATCAATTTTGGCCCATATCTTGGATTCCTTACAAGTGCCAGCGAAAGTTCAAACAGCGGGGATGTAACCCAGGCATTCACCAATACCGATGTCGGCCTTGCACTGGGCGTCGGCATTAAGATTCCGATTAATAACCTGGCAAAAGTATTCTTCGAGTACGATGGGCAGGGAGGCTTTACCAATGTATTTAACCAAAGCGACGGCACCTACCACAATATACGCTCTGCCTTTAATGTTGGATTACTGTTCCCAATCAGGTAAAGTATAACCGCTTTAAAAAGAAAAGGGAGGCAAGCTAATTGTCTCCCTTTTTTATGATGTTGGCAAGCATCGTTAAGTTAAGAAAATACAGGTCAAATCGCGCCTCGGGTCGACTCACCCCGACGACGCTGCGCTGGTCGGCCCTCTCTCCGCTTCGCGTAAAGAGGGCTTTTAATATTCTTACTTTAAAATATAACCCTCTTTATGCGAAGCAAAGGAGGGTGGTCGAGCGAAGCAATGACCGGGTGAGTCGACTAGCCGCATTGCTTACTTAATGATATAGGGCAATTATTTATGATACCGTTTAAAGAAATCCCAGATCACATCGCAGGCATTCATATTATGGCTCAGAGAACCGATGATAGCCTTTGGCAAATATTGCGTTCCGCCGGGCCAGGTGTGGCCACCATTGTTTACTGTATAGCCGATCACTTCAATCCCATTTGGCCCGTTGTAGGTTTCCTTTGTTATGCTGGTGCGGTCGTTAACCATAACCGGCAACTCAGCAACAATGGCCCTGTTGTCGCAGCCATCTGCAATCGCCCACTTTTTTAATACTTCTTCGTGCCCATAAATGGAACCACCGGCGCCTCTCTTCATCGGTCCGCCGGCGAAGGGAACCAATGGGTCTGCTGTACCTTGTATATATATGGCCGGGGTAGGTTTTTGCGGTGTGTAACCTTCGTCCTGGTCCATCGATGCGGCCACTACGGCGACAGCAGCGATTCGGTCGGGCAGCTCGCAGGCAAGGCGCGAAGTCATGAAACCACCATTGGACATGCCGGTTACGTAAACCCGGGCAGGATCAGCATTATAAGTTTTAAGGACATAGCCGATCAGCTGGTTGATGAACTTCACATCATTAATCCCTTTATTATGTGCCGGTGTCCCGCGGCCGTCGTTCCAACTACGGTTAATTCCTTGCGGACAAACAATGATCACTTTTTCGCGATCAGCAATCGGCCTGAAATCAGCAAACTTCAATTGGCTCTCGGCCGTACCCAACCGGCCGTGCAATGAAATGATGACCGGCATAGCCTGCCCATTGCCGCCACCCGCAGGCAGATAGGTGATGAACTCGCGCTTCAGCCCATCCACAATGATGTTTTCTTTTTTTTCCTGGGCGGAAACTGCCAGGCCGATCAGCATAAAAAAGGATAGTAACAGGTTTCTCATAACCGTTTGGATGAGAAATGATTAAGAGGGTTTAAGACTTTCTCAAAAATAAGGGAATATCGAACACCGAATGGTGAATAATGAATTTTCATACCGCCTTAAATCCGAAGTCAAAGTAGCTCATTCCTTTCCAGTTATCTACAATATTAAAGATAGCGCTGGATAACGATAAAAAGAAAGACGATAAAAGCAGGATTTACTAAGCGCTTCTGAATTTTTTGTTACACTTAGCACACTTGATATCACCACCACCTTTGTCCTCCCAGTAATGATCGCAATTTGCCCTCAAATTGATACGTGCGGTAACGTATCCGATAGCGAGCACAATAAAAACAACGGTCGAGAGTATGCAAACAAATGAGTACATAATACATCAATTAGGAGGCCAGGCCCGTTTAACAATATGTTAGTTAGCAATAACTATCAAAAGCGATGAATGTTTGATAGTTTCTAAACGACAATCAGGTAGATGTATCGAAATTATTGCTTTTCGAGCGCTAAATTATGACTTTCCTCCCGTGTTTACAATACACTATGGTAATTTTTTTTATCGTAGATTAAATTACTGTTAATACTGGTCAAATTTTGGTTGGTAATTAAGAACTTATCATTAAATTCTGACAATAATTTGATAAAAACCGATACACTTTTAACAAAAGAGGTGAATAATTGATTAAATTGGTTATAGAAAACCCGCTAATCATGATTTTTAAAAATGCTATCAGCTGGTTCGAGATACCGGCTGCCGACCTTGCCCGCGCACAAGAATTCTATGAAGCGATGTTCGATATCCAAATGATTCCCCTGGATATGCCTCAACTGCAAATGCGCTTGTTCCCTACCGAAAGTCCTATGCATATTGGTGGCGCGTTATGCCATAGCGACAATTTCTATAAGCCTTCGATCG
>JAICXZ010000206.1 GCA_025934475.1 Mucilaginibacter sp.
ACTGCTACTGCAACTGCCACTTAATTGAGTGCTTGCTTCAGGTCCTCAATCAAATCATCAACATCCTCCACACCAACGCTTAAACGTAGCAGATTATCTACTACACCAGCTTTTTCGCGTTCCTCTTTGGGAATAGACGCGTGCGTCATGGTAACTGGGTGGTTAATTAGTGACTCCACACCGCCGAGTGACTCTGCCAGGGAGAATACATTAAATGAAGAGGCAACACGGAACGTTTCCTTCAGATCAGCGCCTTTCAATGTGATAGAGATCATCCCACCAAAATCACGCATTTGTTTTTTTGCGATTTCATAGTTCGGATGGTCAACAAAACCTGGCCAGTATATCTTATCGATTTTGGGATGTGTCTTGAGGAATTCAGCTACTTTGCGACCATTCTCGCAATGCGCTTTCATGCGTAAATGCAATGTTTTGATACCACGCAAAACAAGAAAACTATCCATTGGACCGGGCGTAGCACCGCAGGCGTTGTAAATAAACCAGAGGCGTTTGTACAGATCTTCGTCGTCCATCATCAGCGCCCCCATCACAACATCGCTATGGCCGCCTATATATTTTGTGATCGAATGCATAACGATGGTAGCACCCAGGTCCATCGGATTTTGGAGATATGGTGAGGCAAAAGTATTGTCGACAACAAATATTAAACCTTTTGTTTTAGTAATCTTAGCAATGGCTTCTATATCAACTACCTGCATAGTTGGATTGGTCGGCGTTTCGATCCAGACCAGTTTGGTATTTTCGTTGATATAGCCATTGATTATTTCCGGGTCAGATAAGTCAAGAAAATGAAATTTGATTCCGTAATTGGCAAATACTTTAGTGAAAATACGGTATGAACCACCATACAAGTCGTTACCGGTTATCACTTCATCGCCGGGTTTCAGCAATTTCATCACTGCATCCGTAGCACCCATTCCGCTGGAAAAAGCTAAACCGTATTTAGCATTTTCTAAAGCTGCCAGGCAAGCTTCCAAAGCTTTACGTGTAGGATTCGTTCCACGCGAATATTCGTATCCCTTATTGTCACCCGGCGACTTCTGCCAGTAGGTCGAAGTCTGGTAAATAGGCGTCATGATGGCCCCGGTTGATGGATCGGGCTCCTGCCCTGCATGTATGGCTTTTGTTGCGAATTTCATAGCGTGCTTTCAGCACGGTCCATAGTCGATAGTCAATGGACCATAGTAAGTAATTAACCGCCCATAGCCATGGACTATCGACCATGGTCTATGGACTAACCCCTAGTAAGCCCTTGCAAACAATACCCGTTGTGTCGAAGGTTTTCCGGTACGAATGCATTTACCTTCTTCCTGTTTATTATTCAGCGGGATACAGCGAATAGTTGCCTTTGTTTCGTCTTTGATCAGTTGCTCGGTTTCGGCGGTACCGTCCCAATGGGCCGAGATAAATCCCGGCTCATCATCCAGAAGGCGCTTGAACTCTTCGTAATCGTCGACTTCTCTTGTATTTTCAGTCCTGAAGTCGATTGACTTTTTATAAATATTCTGTTGAATCGCTTCAAGTAATTGTTCAATTGCACCAGCCAAACCATCCTGATTTACAGTTTCTTTTGTTTTTGTATCACGACGAGCCAACTCAACAGTTCCGTTCTGCATATCGCGACTACCAATGGCCACACGTACAGGCACTCCCTTCAGTTCCCATTCAGCAAATTTGGCTCCGGGGCGATGGGTATCACGGCTGTCAAACTTAACTGAAATGCCTTTTGACTTTAGTTCTTTGGTTAGCTGCTTAACGTACGCTGATATGTTCTCAAGTTCTTCGTCGTGCTTGTAAATCGGCACAACCACAACCTGTATCGGCGCCAGTTTTGGAGGCAGCACCAAACCCGCATCATCCGAATGCGACATAATCAGCGCACCGATCAGCCTGGTGGATACTCCCCATGATGTAGCCCAAACATAATCTAGTTTATTTTCTTTGCTGGTGAATTTCACGTCAAACGCCTTGGCAAAGTTCTGTCCCAAAAAGTGCGATGTGCCTGCCTGCAACGCCTTACCATCTTGCATCAAAGCCTCGATGCAGTAAGTATCCAGTGCTCCGGCAAAACGCTCATTCGGCGTTTTGCGGCCACGAATAACAGGTAACGCGAGCCAGTTTTCGGCGAAATCAGCATAAACTTCCAGCATCTGCTCGGTTTCGGCAATAGCCTCTTCAGCAGTTGCGTGGGCGGTATGTCCCTCCTGCCACAGGAATTCACTGGTGCGCAGGAACAAGCGTGTACGCATTTCCCAGCGCATTACGTTGGCCCATTGGTTAACCAAAATAGGCAAGTCACGGTATGATTGTATCCAGCCCTTGTAAGTGTTCCAGATAATGGTTTCAGACGTAGGGCGAATAATCAGCTCCTCTTCTAATTTAGCTTCTTCGTCCACAACTATGTTGCCCTCCCCGTCATTTTTGAGGCGGTAATGTGTTACGATAGCACATTCCTTAGCAAAGCCTTCCACGTGGCTGGCCTCCTTAGAGAAAAAGGATTTCGGGATAAGCAGCGGGAAGTAGGCATTGCTATGCCCGGTTTCTTTAAACATGCCATCCAGAACAGATTGCATTTTTTCCCAGATCGAATACCCGTAAGGCTTTATAATCATACAACCACGCACCGGCGAATATTCGGCCATGTCGGCTTTGATCACCAGGTCGGTATACCATTGCGAGTAATCTTCTTCTTTGCTAATTATCCCTTTGCTCATATAGAATTTATATATCTGATAAGGCGCCAAATTTATAAATTTAAAGCTAACCGTTCACTATTTTATGTATAAAGGTATCCGTCCGAAAATGCCATCTTTGCAACATGTCGCCATTTATCGATCACCAGTTTAAATCGCCTATATGGCGCATGGAAATTGACAGCGTTTCCGATATGATCCTGCTCGAAACCAGGGATCAATCAGATAAAAAGGTGCATTTTTCATCTATCAGTCTTGAGACCGGAAAGATTCATTTCGAGGCTCTTGAAACGGAGGAAAGATGGTTAGCCGGAATTGAGGCGGCCCATAACGGCGTGCTGCTCCTGCACAATTATCAATCCGAATCCGGTCCGGCACATAAAGGCCTGATTACTATAGACGAAACTACGGGAGAAGTTTTATGGCGAAATTTCAATTCGGCATTCGACCAGCTTACAATAAATGGCCCGTTGCTTTATGATACCCGGCTTCAGCCCAAAAGATTGGTGCTGACTGATATCCGCACCGGTGCAACGATACGTTCGTACGAACCGTCAATTGACCTGGAACTTGCTTATGAGCTTGGTTTCCCGGAGGTTGCTTCAGACGAGTTTGCATTATCCCTGCATCTGCCGGTTCACCCCCTGGAAAATACAGTTCAATATCTTGAGCACAGTAACCGGATAATTGTATCTTTGCACGCGATTACCGGCGACGAATTACAGCAGCATTTGTATATGATGAGGGGGACAGACGTTATTTATCATGATTTATTGGCCACTGGCATACAAAAGTTGCAACCCGAGTCGTTCATAATCCATAAAGATCAACTGATCTACCTGGTTAACCATTCACAATTAAAAGTTTTAAACCTCTAATGCTTTTAAAAGAAAAATGAAATTTAAACTACTAGTGCTAACCTTCACTCTTTTCACATTTACGATAAGCGCATTTGCGCGCCCGGTTGTTGACTCGGTCGGTGTAGAAAATCATAAAGGGAAAAGAGTGGTTGTTTATAAGATCAAAAAGAAAGACACCTACTATTCAATAGCTCATAAATACCACATACCTGTGGGCGATCTGCAGAGCTATAATGATAACGCCAAAATGACCATCGGTCATACTATAAAAGTGCCGACCGGTAAGCCTTTTGAAGAACCAAAGAAACATAGCAAAGAGACTGCTGCGGAAAAAAAGAAAAACCATAAGGAAGATGACCAGGCAGCCGACAAAAAGCACAAAAAGAAAGGGCATCACGAAGAGGAACAGCCGGCAGACGATCAGCAAACCGATAATACTCCGGCACAGCAGCAAGCTGTAGTTCAGCCGCCTGTTCAGCAAAAACCACAAGTTCAGCCAGCAGATACCCAACCAGCCGGTCCACCAACACAATACAAGGTTTCGGCAGGTGAAACGCTTTATTCTATCGCCAAAAGGTTTAATACAACCGTCGACAATATCATGAAGCTCAACAATATGCAGTCGAACACTATCCAACCCGGTCAATTGCTGAACGTAAGAGCCAATGCAACGCCACCTGCTCCACAAGCCGCACCGGTAGTTGTTCAGAATTCAGATAGTGTAGTTGCCAAGCGCGATTCGACGGTAGTATCACACCAGGATAGCGCCAATGCGACCATCTTTCATGCCAATGCCAACAAGTTCGGCATATTCGAAAAAGATGAGAAAGGCGTAGCCACATGGATGGAGGACGACAGCCTCGATCCTAATAAAAAACTGGTGTTGCATCGCACCGCTCCTATCGGTACGGTGATCAGGATAACCAATCCGATGACCAACCGTACTACCTTTGCCAAAGTCGTGGGTCGCTTTACCGACAACGAGCAGACCAAAGACGTGATCATTGTGATGACCAAAAATGTGGCCCAGTCGCTGGGAGCTTTGGATAAGCGTTTTCAGGTGAGCCTGAGCTACGGTGTGCCAAACGAGCAATAATTTTTCATGGCGAAACGACCATTCATTATAGGCATTGCCGGGGGAAGCGGTTCGGGGAAAACATTTTTCCTCAATTGCTTCCTTCAGCATTTTACACCTGATGAAGTTTGCCTGGTGTCGCAGGATGACTACTACCATCCCGTTGCTGCACGCATGACGCCTGAAGAAATAGCGCTATATAATTTCGACCTGCCGGAAACTATTGACGATAAGCAACTTGTTGCCGATATAAATCACCTGATAGCCGGCGAAACTATCTTTAAGAAGGAATACACTTTTAACAACCGCAACGCGGTTCCAAAAATATTGGAAATAAAACCGGCCCCTATTTTAATCATAGAGGGCTTGTTTATTTTTCATTTTAAGGACATTGCCAAAAATATTGATCTCCGCATATTCCTGGAGGCGGATGAGGAAGTTGCATTGCGCCGCCGTTTAAAACGCGATCTGATTGAACGCGGTTACTCCGAGGACGATGTTATGTACAGATGGATAAATCACGTAATGCCGGCTTATAAAGAGTTTCTGCTGCCCTACCGCGACGAATGCGAGCAAATCGTCATCAACAACACCCAGGTTGCCGATGAAATTATTGCGCTGACAGAGATGATTTCGAAAGATCTGAGAGAGCGAGTGCTTTAACTTAATATCAAATTCTTCCTATGATTGCCAACGAAATCAAATTAACATACATTGGCGGCCCTACTGCATTGATAGAGGTTGCCGGATTGAGGATTTTAACTGATCCAGCTTTCGACCCAAAGGGTACCGATTATCCGACCAACATCTATACGCTGCACAAACTGAGTAACCCGTCCATAAAGGCTTCAGAGCTGGGCGAAATAGATATTGTACTACTGAGCCACGACCATCATTTTGACAACCTGGATAATTCGGGGCGGGAATTGCTTGCAAAAGCGAAGACGGTAATCACTACTGTTGCGGGAGCTGAACGATTGGGCAATAAAGCTATCGGCCTCGCAAATTGGGAAACCGTAGAGATTCCGACAGAAGATGACCGTCTGCTATCTATTACCGGCACGCCTTGCCGTCATGGGCCCGTTAATGGCGACCGCGGACCGGTAAGCGGCTTTGTACTTAACTATGCAGGAGAAATGAAAGGCGGAATTTATATTACTGGCGATACAGTTTGGTATGATGGTGTTAAAGAGGTCTCCGAGCGATTTGATTCATCCATAGTGATGGCCTTCCTGGGCGCAGCGGTTGTAAAAAATGTAGGACCCGATCATCTGACCATGACCGCCGCTGAAGCAGTTGAACTGGCGAAGCATTTTAAAAACGCTACCATCATCCCGTTACATTTTGAAGGCTGGGCACATTTTACCGAGTCAAAGCCCGAAATTGAATCGGCTTTTCGTGAAGCGGGGATGGCTAATAGGCTTGAATGGATGAGTTAAACTAAAACTTGCATCTCGGGTATTTCTCCTTCAACAATCAACTTACCGGCTGTGGCGTTCCTTATCTGTTCGACAGTCACCCCAGGGGCCCTTTCCAGTAACTTAAAACCACCTACAGGCAAAACATCCAGCACAGCCATTTCAG
>JAICXZ010000711.1 GCA_025934475.1 Mucilaginibacter sp.
AGGATTTTCGACGAATTTTATCGGCCAAAACTATCAATACCCCGAAGGTTCCTACCAGGAACGGGAGAAGATCATCCAGGCCCACCGCCAATACCAGCAAGGGCTGATGTGGACGTTAGCCAATCATCCCCGTATCCCTGAAAAAGTGAGAGCAGTGGTATCCCAATGGGGCACGTGTAAGGATGAATATCCGGAAAGTAAAAATGGTTGGCAGGGCCAACTCTATATCCGCGAGGCAAGGCGGATGGTGAGCGACTATGTGATGACGCAGTACCATTGTGAAGCCCTGACAGTGGTAGAAGACCCGGTAGGACTGGCCGCCTATACCATGGACTCACACAACGCGGAACGCATTGTTGTAAACGGCATGGTTAAGAATGAAGGAGACGTGCAAGTAGGCGGTTTCGGGCCCTACCTTATTTCGTATCGAGCTATTACGCCAAAAGATGTCTCTAATTTATTGGTACCCGTTTGTTTATCGGCCAGTCATATTGCTTATGGGTCCATCCGAATGGAACCAGTGTTTATGGTGCTGAGTCAAAGTGCTGCACAGGCGGCAATCTACGCCATTGATCATCATTCCTCGGTACAGCATGTAGATGTTAAAGCAATTAAAAAAGAGCTTCGCACCAACCCACTGGCCGACGGCAGCACCGCAGACATCATTATTGACGATAACGATGGCGATCACGTAACCACTGAAGGCAAATGGATTGCTGAAAAGGGTGGTTATGGCCCAACTATGCTCCTGGCCGACACCAGTGATAGCAACTCTAAATCAATCACCTATAAACCCACCATCAAAAAAGCCGGCGCTTACCACGTCTATGTTTATTCCTCATCAGGCAATACCGTCCCGGTACAGATCGGTGTTTTTGACGGTACGCTTTCCCGGATGATCACGCTTGATCCGACCATCAAAGCCGAGGGGCAAACCAGTGGCGAATGGCTGTCGCTGGGTAAATTTGATTTACCAGAAGGGAAGCAAGCTTCAGTAAAGGTTTCAACGAAACATCCGAAGGACAAAGCACAGGCGGATGCGGTGTTGTTTGTTCCTGAACGGTAAAACATTTCCTAAGGGAGGAACAAATGACCAGAGCTTTTAAAATTCAGGCCCAAACAAAAGAATACGCCACATAGTGGTCATGGTGAGCAAAAGAAACCGGAATCGCTGTTTCAGTTCCATTTTTAAATAAAACCGGGAGACCTGTAAGGCTCTTTTCTATTTTGAAGTTATCTTCTGGAAACAAGTCGCGAAATTTATGTAGTACCAGTTCGCGCACTGCAGCCGATTGATCCTGGGGTTCTGAAGAGCCGATTTTTTTAATTCCCCAATGAACTTTTGAAAAGCCGCTATGGTTATCCACAACCGAAAAAATATAGTCCCGGGAAAGGATGGTGCGGGCGTGAAATTTATGTCCCACGAAAGTGGCTTCCACTTTACAGGCAGACTCCCCGTCAAACCCAATGCCTTCTCTTTGGGCTTGAGACTGTTTCGCAGGTGGCGTCACATGTGCAATGATGATCTTTGAAGGTGAAAAAATCAGATCGTGCTGATGACGCTTCAAAAATTTATAAACCGATTCTTTTACCGACCACGCCAGCCATACAAAGTGTTCTAAAGGCAGTACAGCAAAAAGAGCCTCATCGTAAAGGCTCTTTTCATTATCGGTAATAATTTTGGAGTAAAAGTTGGGTTGCCTGGTACGGTCAATATTGATAGCCTTGAGCGCGACAATATCGTTACCCGTACTGATCGTCATCGGTGATTAAGCTTTTCGGATATTACATCAATACAGCTGCCAACGTTGATCATTTTATCCGCAGAATCGTAATCGATCTCAATGTTATACTTAGCCTCGGCATCTATTATAATATCAACCAAATTGGCGGAATTGATCTTCAAATCCGCAATCAGATCAGTCTGATCGTTGATGCTCTCCAACATTTCTTTGTTACTCGTATAAGGGGCAAAAACGCTTTTCAGCTCAGTTAATATTTCTTCTCTTGTCATTACTAGTTACTAAATTTAGAAAAAATTAAGCAGGAATTCACATCGCCGAAACCAAAATTAGCTTTGGCTATGACGTTAAGTTCCCGTTTTATCATGCTTGTTGGCATGCAGCTTTGGTCTATTATTTTTAAAATGTCAGTATTCGGATCCTCTAAATTAATATTTGGATGCACAAATCCATGAATAATTTGCAATACGCATGCCACAGATTCAATTGAGCCAGCGGCACTTAAACAATGACCAACCATCGACTTAAGTGAATTGGTAAGCGGAAAGTCCTTCCCGCTCCGGCCCAAAACCTGGCTCCAGCACTGTATCTCCTGCTTATCGGCCATCGTCGCGGTTAAATGCCCGCTTATCATATCCACATCGCTGGGCTTAATGCCTGATTTGGTTATAGCGTCGCCTATACATCTCAAAACACCTGTCGGGTTTGGCGCAGTCATTGTTCCGCCGCCCCGTTGGCCACCCGAATTTGCAGCTCCGCCTAAAACTTCGGCATATATTCTGGCACCCCGTGCCAGCGCAAAATCCAGGTCCTCCAGTATCATCGCCGCCGCACCCGAGCCAGGGACAAACCCACCGGCTGTAGCGCTCATGGGCCTTGATGCTTTCTCAGGCTGATCGTTAAACTTACGAGATAACACCCGCATGGAATCAAATGTTCCAAAAATATAAGGGTCTATATATTCGCTGCTGCCAACCACCATACGTTGGGCCATGCCGCTTTG
>JAICXZ010000691.1 GCA_025934475.1 Mucilaginibacter sp.
GCCGGATTTTCGGCAAAACAGTCCGTAATTTTCGCCTTTCATAATAGGCATCTCACGCCGCATTACCACGGGCCCTTCGTCAATATCGGCGGTCATTTTATGAACAACCAGGGTTGCTTTTTCCTCCCCATTTTTTAATTGCCAAAATATTGGATCAGCTCCTTTATATTGGGGAACACTACCAAAATGAAAATTCAAAAAGCCGCCTTTGGGCATACCCAAAATAGCCTCGGGAACGCGCCACGGAAAACCGAACACCCAAACCATATCAGGATGGAGTTCATTAAGCCAATTTTCCATTGTTGTCTGCCAGTTATCCTTTGCCAGCAACAGAATATTTGTTTGTGGTACGCCGGCTCCTATCAGGGGCTGATACAGGCTGCTCATGCTGCGGGCCAGAATTGCCGCTCCTGCCAGCTCTCCTCTGCTTATAAGACAGCCAATTGCCGGGAAGGCGAGGGAATCGGAATTGCAGATCACCGCTACTTTCATGATCAAATGCTCAGGTAAGGATTATACCAGCCTGAAGAAACCTGGTCGTTAATTTCTTTTATTGTTTGATTATCAATGTCAATAGTATCCAGCTCACCAATCAGTTGTGTTGTTCTCTCTTCTTTAATACCCGCATAGGTGTTTTTCAACAGAAATACTTTTCCTGTATTACCAGTGGTGCGGGGCGATATGCTGAGCATCCCCCGGATTGTTTCCACTTCAATTTGGGTCAACGCATTTTGCAGGGTAGAACCGGCAGGGCGTTTAGTTGCATTCTTAATTAAAAGGCCGGTTTCGTAGCCGAATTGCCGGAACGGATCAGAGGAGATACAATCTAACTGGCTTGTTTCGTCGCCTGATATAGGACGGTAAGCAGATGTTGTGGTATAAATATCTATCTGCTCGCCATTGCCGTCAAACTCAGTAACAAGAAATGGCAATCCCAGGAGCGGGATTTTTTTGTGCAAACCGTGCTTTACATATTCAGAGAGAAATATACTGGCCTCTTCTCCGCAAAAAGTTGCAAAAACAAAATCGGGATTATGGCTAATCAACTGCGGTATCACTGAAGCAACATCTGCCAAACCTTTATATTGTTTTACAGGAGCTACAGCGAAAGGCAAAGATGTATCTTCACTTGCTGCTTCCATGCCTTTTTGAAGCATGATTGGAAAAGAATAACCTGAATCATAAAGCCCGGATGCCAACATGCCTTTTTTTCCAAAAGTTTCAACGGCCCATTTACCCATCGACCAAACCTGCTGCCAGGTGTGAGATGAGTTTAGAAATATGTAATCGTTGGATGTTTTAGGGTCTGGCAAATGTTCGCCAATGTTGTTGACAATGATCGGGCGCTTATGCTTTGCAAATTTCTCAGCAAGTTCGTTACCGGCCTTGTTTGAAATAATGCCGGTAATAATGTCTGAGTCATAAAAGCCGATCAGTTTGTTTACGGCTGCCTCTATCTGCAGGGTTGATCCCTGCCCGATAAATTCAGGCACAATTTCCAGTTCTATTTCTTTATCCTCACTTAGTCCGTTAAGACCCTGTTTGAGGCCCGAATTAAAGCTTACAGCCATTGGCAAAATGGTAGAATTTGCCAGCAATACACCTATTGTCAGTTTTTGCGACATCTTATTTAGTCAATCATTAATAAGCCCACATGCGTAGCAAATTGCTGTAATGCTGTTGCAACGCGCCAAGCTCTTCAGTAGCATTTTTCTTTGAATACAGGCTTTCTGTAACCTGGTGAAGCCCGAAAAGAATATTGCGGTGCTCGGGATTTCTTACCAGCGATTGCACCCATGTTACGGCCACATGCCTGCAGCCTGAGGTCACCTCATTTACCCGGTGCACATAAGTACATGGATAACAAATGGCGTCTCCCACATTTAATTTGAATTTTGCTGCACCCAGGGGTGTTTGCAGTTCCAGTTCACCACCCTCATATTCGTTTGGCCCATTCAGGAATATCGTCATAGCGATGTCCGTTCTCAGCATGTCGCCCATAATGGGGCTATCCACATGCCAGCCATAACTCATGTTCTCCTGGTATTTGCTTATCAAAAAAGGGTATACGTGTTGGGGGAGTACAGCATTTCTGAATAAAAGATTACGATTCAGACTTTGCAATAAGAGTTGTTGTATGGAAGTATAGGCTTGTTCCTGTTGATTGAGTTGGAGGTTGTTTTTGACGTCGCGCGCGGCATCGGATGCGGTCAGTTTGCCATTTTCGTAAACTGCCTGATCGCTGATGTCTGCTATGGCGCGTAATTCGTCAATATTAAGCAGACCTGGTATATGCAGATATGTAATTTGGGTATTCATATACCGGTACTAGGAAACATATTATAAAAGGATAAAGTCAGTTTGTGTCAAAGGTATTTCAGTCGCTTTTACAGCGTAGTAAAGCTACCAATTAATTTGAGAAAAGCAACATGGGCTATCATATTAATTAATCTTTACGTTTCGTAATAAATATATTACTTTAGTAATAGGAATTTATTTCCTCTTTTAATTTCACATTAAATTATTATTTGTTTAATGATTAATAAATATCTGATCGCTAACTAATGCAGCGGGTCAGACCTTTATCTTAGATGAGCATATATATCCTTGGCACCGGATTGTCTCATGATGGTTCTTCCTGCCTGGTTAAGGACGACAATATCATTATCACAGTTGAAAAGGATGCATTGGTTATCGATAATATTATAATAAGGAAGTAGGGATTATGATATGTTACTCCAAGCTTGGCCTCGCAATACCCATTGCGCATCTTCAACAGGAAATAAGCGAATTATTGGAGTCGCGCGAATGGATGTCGCATTATAATCAATTGCACTA
>JAICXZ010000403.1 GCA_025934475.1 Mucilaginibacter sp.
GCCGTCACCACTGATCAGCATCACACGGGGAGCGTGAATAAACTTGATCGAATGTGCGCCTATATCTGCGCCCTTATCCACCATTCCTGAAGTTAGTGTGGTCAGTTCGCGATGGCAATCGGCAGCGGCCTGTTGAACCACATGATCAAAATCTTCACGATTATTTCCGGCTTTGGTAATGATCAATGAGCCTGGGGCAAACCGTTTTCCACCTGCCTCAAAAGCTATCTCGTTGTTACGCACTTTAATGCCTTTGCGAATCAACTCGGACAAAAATTTTACATCATATGTTGAATGCCATTGGCATACATAGGCATAAGCACGTGAACCGTTTGGACGGGTTACAGCCTGATTATTATTTTCTTTAGCGCGTTCGGGCTTGATAGTTTGCTTAAGGCCATAGGCCCTTAATCCGTAAGCAAAGGGCAGCGACCAGGCAGTAATGTCATAAGTGTTTGAATCAGCAACAAATGTTTTGGGTTCCAGTAAAACATTGAGCAAAACCGCCTTTGGCTGATAGGCGCTGATCACGATATCCTTTTCATTGATATCAAACTCTTCTGTTCTCTGGCTCACATAATTGTAACCCGTACTTTTGGCCTTTACGCCAAAGCCGTACTTAATACCATTGCGGGTTAGCATGTTGCCCAGCATGTCAATCTTATCCTGGTTGTCATTTTTGATCACATAGGTTTTATAGTCGCCTGGTGGGTTGCTGCGGCCGTCATCGAAATACTTCTTGAATTCGTTCAGCACTTTTTCTGCATTGGCCGATGCTGTTTCTATCGTGCTAAGGCTATTGGATAGATGATGCTCTATCCGGTCGGCCAACTTAAGCGTATCGCCGCTACGTGTGGCAATAGCCAGGCCGGCGCCTATGCCGCCCTGCTCATACGTCATGCCGATGGAACCGTTATATATCGGATAGGTGTCGCCGTACGAGGGGTAAAGCAGGTCATATTCTTCCTTGGTATAATACATCCAGCCATGCTCATCAAAATATTTCGCGTTGTTCTTCCCGATGGTGGTTTGAAATTCCTTTTGCCAGGTGGTAATGTCCTTATGGAATGGCTCTGCGGCAGGAGCGAAATAATAGGGCGAGTTATAGCCCTGCTCATGAAAATCCACGTGCACCTGTGGCAGCCATTGATTGAAGAGTGCCACTCGGGCTTTGGTCTCTTTCTGCGTTTGCCAGGCCCAATCGCGATTGAGGTCGTAGTAATAATGGTTTATCCTGCCACCGGGCCAGGGCTCGTTATGTTCGCGGGCGGCAGGATCAGCATCAGGTATGGCTCCAGCAACGGAACGGTAGAAGTTAACGTAACGTTCCCGGCCATCGGGATTAAGGCAGGGGTCGATTACGACAAGATTATTTTTAAACCATTGTTTTGTTCGCGTATCGGCCGGATCGACCAGATCAAAAAGCGACTGCATCGACGCCTCGCTCGAACTGGGCTCGTTACCATGCACATTATAGCTGAGCCACACGATAACCGGCATATTTTTTACCGATGGATTGGCTTCACTTTGTCCGGCCAGCCAGAGGTTGTGTTTGCGGATATCTTCTAATCGACCGATATTTTCTTCATTGCCGATAAACATGACCATCAATGGCCGGCCCTCGTTGGTAGTGCCGTATTGATGTAGTTTCACGTTCTTCGAAGCTTCAGCTACGTATTTAAAATACTCAACGATACGCGTATGCGGAGTGAACTGTGAACCCAGCTTGTAGCCCAAAAATTCGGAAGGCGACTGTATCTGCTGCGCGAAAGACACCGCAGCAAATGCCACGAAAACTAATGAGAAGGTTAATTTTTTGAGCATAGTGATTAGCTAAGCTAAAAAATAATTTTCGAAAGTTTATTTGAATCGAATCCGGGAGATTTTAAAATTTGCAAAATTCCTGATATAAATGCTTGGTATTTTGCTAAAATTTTTCACATTTGCAAACCTAAACTTTTTAGCATGACTCCATTGCAGGCTCTCCAAAAGTATTTTGGCTATAGTGCGTTCCGGCACCAGCAAGCCGATATCATCGACAATATTTTAAATGGCAATGATGTTTTAGCGTTAATGCCCACCGGCGGCGGCAAATCGCTTTGTTATCAATTACCGGCGGTAATGCTCAATGGCCTTACGATAGTTATATCACCGCTTATTGCGTTGATGAAGGACCAGGTTGACAGCCTGAATCTAAACGGCATACCGGCGGCCTTTCTCAATTCGTCACAGACGGACGCCGAGCAGGCTACCATCACCCAGAAACTCAAAAACAACCAAATAAAGCTGCTTTACCTGGCGCCCGAGCGCATTTTCAGATCGGGCAGTACACTGATCAATTTCTTAAGATCGCTGCCGGTTTGTTTGATCGCGATTGATGAGGCGCATTGCATATCGCAATGGGGACATGATTTCAGGCCAGAATACCTGATGCTGGCCGGACTGAAAAAGGAATTCCCCAAAATACCGGTTATTGCCCTTACTGCCACTGCCGACAAGCTCACGCGGAAGGATATACTTGAAAAACTAGATCTAAACAATCCGTCCGAATTTGTTTCGTCCTTCAACAGGCCCAATATCACATACCGTGTTATCTCCGAGAAAAACAGCTTTGGCCAATTGCTCGATTTCCTGGAGAAGCGGAAGGATGACTCGGGTATTATCTATTGTCTTTCAAGAAAATCGACTGAAGAACTAGCCGCAGATTTACGAGACGAAGGCTATTCGGCGCAGGCTTATCACGCCGGGATGGATCAAGCTGACAAAGTTCGCAACCAGGAAGCTTTTCTGCGCGACGAGATCAAGATTATTGTTGCTACCATTGCATTCGGCATGGGCATTAATAAGTCTAATGTGCGCTACGTGGTACATGCTGATCTTCCTAAAAATATCGAAGGCTATTACCAGGAAACCGGTCGTGCGGGACGCGACGGATACCTTCGGATGCGTTGCTGCTATACTCCTATGGCGATGCAACTAAGCTGCAGCGTTTTGCGCGGGTGGAGGGTAACGAAGAGCAAACTACCATCATGCTCAAAAAGCTGGACGACATGGTGAAATTCGCGCAATTGCAAACCTGTCGCCGGCAATACCTGATGCAATATTTTGATGAGTCGTTCCCCGATAGTTGCGGCTCTTGTGATGTCTGTTTGAGCGAGATCAAAAAATTTGACGGGACGCTTATCGCCCAGAAAGCACTTTCGGCAGTGGCGAGACTGAAAGAAAGCTTTGGCAATACTTATGTGATCGACTTCCTGAGAGGTTCCAAACGCGAAAAAATACGGGAGGAACATAAGCAGCTTAAAACCTATGGCGTTGGAGCTGATATTCATCGGGCGGATTGGTTTAGGTATATCCGCGAGCTGGTTACGCTTGGTTATTTGCAAGCTACAGACAATGAATACCCGGTATTAAAACTAACCGAAAAAAGCGATGCGGTTTTAAAAGGTCAGCAAAAAGTGGAGCTGACGGCTTCGCAAACGATGGGGGAAAGAGAACAGGTGATTGTGCCATTTGAGGCCGCACTGCTGAATGAATTGAAATTGCTGAGAACAGATATGGCTACCAATGCCAATGTGCCGCCCTATCTTATAGTTTCCGACGCAACGTTGGTGGAGATGGCTACTTATTTGCCGCATTCGATGGATGAATTGAGGTTGATACCGGGTTTTGGTGATATCAAACTGGTACGTTACGGTCGTGATTTTTTAGGCCTGGTGAAAAAATATTGCAGCAATAACGGTTTGGAATCGAGGATGAAGAAAAGGATAGACAAACCGATACGAAAAACAAGCTCAAAACCGGCAACATCAAAACACAGATCTTCGGATACGCGAACAGAAAGCTTTAAAATGTATCGGTCCGGCAAATCTGTCAAAGATATTGCGGCAGAACGCGGCCTGGCAAGTACGACCATAGAAAGTCATTTAAGTTATTTTGTGCTTACAGGCGAAATGGATGTGCTGGAAATAGTTAAAGAGGAAAAGATACCAGCTATAAAGGATGCTGTTGAAAGCTACGGCTTTGAAAAGCTATCGCCGCTGAAAGAGGTACTGGGCGAAGATTATAGCTATGGTGAAATTAAGGCCGTGATAAGCTGGATGAACAAAGCTGTATAAATAAGGTTGTCTGAATCAGAATTTACAGAATTATAAAATTTTCAGAATCTATTCTGTTAATTCGTAAATTCTGTAAACAGCGAAGCCGTCTTGAGAGCCTTAAAAAAAAGTAACTTCGAAAAATTCTGATTCAGACATCTATGACCAGCACCGAAGAACTATACCAGCTATACCTCAAGCATCCGGTTATCAGCACCGATACCC
>JAICXZ010000409.1 GCA_025934475.1 Mucilaginibacter sp.
ACTTGACTAAAGAATTCCACGCGGGGCGCCGTGAGGCTTTGCGTGCGCTGATGCCGGCTAATTCGGTGGCTGTGATTTTTGCCTATCCTCAACGGGTGTTTTCTAACGATGTGACGTATGTTTATCATCCGAGTCCGGATCTATATTATTTCACCGGATACAAGGAAACAAGTGCTGTTCTGCTGATCTTCAAGGAAATACAGCATGGAACCGACGGCGATTATAATGAGGTGTTTTTTGTGCAGCATCGTGATCCGCAACAGGAGCAGTGGACGGGAAAACGGTTGGGAGTTGAAGGAACGAAAAGCCAGTTGGGTTTCGCCAAAGTTTTTAATAGTGAGGATTTTGCCAATTATCCTATCGACTTTAAAAAATTTAAGGTGCTTTATGATAATCTGCCCGACGATCAGGGCAATATGAAACCGTTATATGATGCCTTTAAGACAAAGGCGGCACTACCCGACGTTAATGCCGAATTGTTGAGAGACATGGGTATCATAGCCAAATATGGAAATTCGCGAAATATAGACAGGATACAGGCTTATCTTAAACCAAAATTGGATAATCCGGCATACAAAAGCAGCGCAATGCTCCAGGATTTTTTAAGCAAGCCCGACTCAGTAAACCTGGCTATTTTTAAAGCAAAGTACAATGAGCAATTCGGCGGGCAGTCCGATTATGCTGATTTTACTACCAAGCTAAGAGGTGTAAAAACTGCCGAAGAGATGGACCTGATGCGCAAAACGGTTAGGATATCCTGTCTGGCTCATGCCGAGGTGATGCGTGCCATAAAGCCGACCATGTCTGAAACCGAGATTGAAGGCATTTTCTTTTACGTACATAAGCATTACGGCGCTGAAGATGAAGGTTATCCGCCGATAGTTGGCTCGGGGGGCAATACCTGTATCCTGCATTACGAAGAAAACAATGTGACCCAGGTAAAGAATCAATTGGTGCTAATGGATGTGGGAGCGGAGTATCATGGTTACTCGGCCGACGTGACCAGGACGATTCCGGCTAACGGTAAATTTACTGAAGCGCAAAAGGCAATTTACCAAATTGTGTACGATGCCCAGGAAGAAGTGTTTAAACTTTGCAAAGAGGGCGTGCCTTATGGCGATCTTGAAACCAAAACCAGGGAAATACTTTCCGCCGGACTGATAAAACTGGGGATCATCAAAGATGCTGGTGAGCTTTCCAAATATTACCCTCACGGCGTATCTCACCCGCTCGGACTGGATGTGCATGACAAAGGTGAGTATGGTCCACTTAAAGAAAATATGGTAATAACCGTTGAACCGGGCATCTACGTTCCCGAAGGCAGCCCGTGCGACAAAAAATACTGGAACATTGGCGTGCGTATCGAGGATGATGTGCAGGTAGGTAAAGATCATGGCATACTGCTTTCAGCCGATGCGCCCCGCAAGTGGGAAGACGTGGAGAAGATGATCGCCGAGAAAAGCTTCTATGATTTGGAGCATTTGCCGGCGTTGTAATCGAGTTAATTAATTGATAATAATGAAGTTCAATCCAGTTCCATTAACTATTGTCGACCTGAAAGAAAATGCGTCGGGGTATGATTCGGGCATTACCAATTTTCCGGTCAGCCTGGTAAACGACCATGTGGTCAGAATCAGTATTATGACGGAAGATTTTCGCTGGCATTTGCACCCAAATTCGGACGAAGCCTTCCTGACCACGGAAGGTGTTTTGTTTATCGACCTGGAGGATCGCACAGTTGAATTGGCTGCCGGGCAATTTTTTACTATCCCGCATAATGTTAAGCATCGTACCAGGCCTAAAAATGGACGATCAGTGAATATTACCTTTGAGAAAGCGAATATGGAGACGGTTTATTGTTAGGATTGGTTTACCGGGAATGCATAAAGTAATAACGGAAAATGACGAATCGCTCTAATGAGAAAGAACCTCAGGAATTTATGTAGTCTCCTCTTATAAATTCACCGTCGCCAATTGCTTCAGTGCATCCAATGCCCGTTTGGCATCTTTTAGGGAAACAAAGATGTGGTCGTGGTGATAGGCCGCAAATACATTGCAGCTGATCGATCGTTTAGCCAGCGCAGCAGATAGCGCGGCGGTGAGCCCAACAGCTTCAAGCGAAGAATTAACCGTCAGCGTGATCCAGGAAGCGATGTAGGAGTAGGAATAGCCCAGATCATCGGCGTAAGTTTTCTCAAGAACAATCGTCCAGCCTTCATCCTCTTTAAATAAACCGACGATGCGGGAGATATCGAGATCGCTTATCGTTGGCAAACAACAGAATACGTACTCGCCTTCATTGAGTACCGGGTTCAAATCCTTAAGCAGGATTGAAAGGTCCTTGTCTGGTTCCATAGCTAAAAATAAAAAAAGCCACCGGCATGCCGGTGGCTTTTAAAGGATAATTTATTTAAGCTTATTTAGCCTCTTCTGATTTTTTAGCAGCTTTTTTGGCTTTGTTCTCAGCGCCTTCCATCTGCTCTTTCAGCTGTGCAAGTACGCTCAGGTCGCCTAAAGTTGACTTTTCAACCGAGTCTTTCACTTTCTTAACCGCATTTACTTGTGCTTTTGCATCTTTCTTGCGGCTTTCGTTCTCCTGGTGACGAACCTCATCACGAGCTTCTTCCCAGATACGGGCATGTGAAATAACGATACGCTTGCTGTCTTTGTTGAATTCGATGATCTTGAACTCAGCAACGTCATCAACTTTCAGGCTCTTGCCGTCTTCCTTAACGATGTGTTTAGTAGGAGCGAATCCTTCAACGCCGTAAGGCAGGGCAACAACTGCACCTTTATCGGTTACTTTCAGCACGGTACCTTCGTGGATAGAACCCAGTGTGAAGATAGTTTCGAAAGTATCCCAAGGGTTTTCTTCCAGTTGTTTGTGACCCAGGCTCAGTTTGCGGTTGTCGATATCGAGTTCCAACACAACAACGTCCAGTTTTTCGCCTACTTTGGTAAACTCGTTCGGGTGGTTGATCTTCTTAGACCAGGAAAGGTCAGAGATGTGGATCAAACCATCGATGCCGTCTTCCAATTCAACAAATACACCGAAGTTGGTCATATTCTTAACTGTAGCAACGTGCTTGGTACCGATAGCATATTTGGTACCTGCATTTTGCCATGGATCAGGAGTCAGTTGTTTGATACCCAATGACATTTTGCGATCGTCGCGGTCAAGGGTTAATACCTGCGCCTCGATCTCGTCACCCACTTTCAGGAATTCCTGAGGATTGCGCAGGTTTTGTGACCACGACATTTCTGATACGTGGATCAAACCTTCAACGCCAGGTATGATTTCGAGGAACGCGCCGTAATCGGCAACGGTAACAATTTTACCTTTAACGATTGAACCAACCTGGATAGCCTGGTCAAGCGATTGCCAAGGATGAGGGGTCAATTGTTTCAAGCCCAGGGCGATACGTTTTTTCTCGTCATCGAAGTCGAGTACCACCACGTTAATCTTCTGATCAAGCGACAGCACTTCTCTTGGATGCTCGATACGGCCCCATGAAATGTCGGTAATGTGCAACAGGCCGTCAACACCACCAAGGTCGATGAATACACCGAAGTCGGTAATGTTTTTAACTGTGCCTTCCAATACCTGGCCTTTTTCAAGCTTGGCAACAATTTCTGTTTTTTGGTTTTCCAAATCGTCTTCGATCAGCACTTTGTGCGATACCACTACGTTCTTAAACTCGTGGTTGATCTTAACAACTTTGAATTCCATTGTTTTGCCCACATAAACGTCATAATCCCTGATAGGCTTAATGTCGATCTGCGAGCCTGGTAAAAAGGCTTCAACGCCCATAATATCAACGATAAGACCACCTTTGGTGCGGCTCTTCACAAAGCCGGTGATGATCTCGTCTTTTTCCAATGCTTCATTAATGCGCTCCCATGATTTCTGGGTTTTTGCACGTTTGCGCGAAAGAACTAACTGTCCGTTGGCATCTTCCTGCGATTCAACAAAAACTTCAACAGAGTCGCCGATCTTCAGATCAGGCGTATCACGGAATTCAGAAACGGATACCAAACCGTCCGACTTAAAGCCGATGTTCAATACCACGTCCTTGCTGTTAATGCTTACAACGATACCGCTGATGATCTCGCCCTTGTTGATGGAGTTGAAAGTGCCATCATACAGTTTTTCGAGCTTTTCGCGGTCGGCGTCGCTGTAGTTGCCGAATTTTTTGTCGTCAGCATCCCAGTCGAAATCTTCGTTCGAGGTTGCTACTTTTGATTTGATCTCTTCGATCGAGAGTGAATCAGCTTCTGATTCGATGTTTTCT
>JAICXZ010000369.1 GCA_025934475.1 Mucilaginibacter sp.
ATTTCAGAGCCGGATTTATTATCGCCTTTGATAACCAACAATACTGGCGATCCAATATTCTTTGCTATTTCAATATTAAACCCAAGCTCAAAAGGGCCAGCCGGATTAGAATAATCGGTACCCTGAACTATGATCCAGTCGCTATCCTTTTCAATATCTTTGTATTTTGCGATGACGGTATCAAGCAGCTCTCCATGATCAGCGCCCTCACCCCCAGAGCGATGGCCGCTAACAGCGAAGTGATCCGTGGGTTTCGAGCTACGCGAAAAAAAATGAATAATTGTCTTGATATCGCTATCCGTTTCCCCGCGTTTATATTGACTAATAACGGGCTTGAAATACGCCGTTTTCTTATATTTCTTACTCAACCCGTTCATCAACCCAAGCGAAACAATAAACTTTCCACTATCCGCTTCGGTGCTTAATATAAATACCGACTTTGCCATAAACCGCTTTGTTAATCCTGGCTCATGATCACTTTTAATGCCTTTTCATCGGCTGCATGCTCGAAAGTATTGTAGGCATCCAGTATTTGATCCAGTTTGAAACGATGTGTAATCAATTGCGAGGGTTCTAATTTTTTTCCTTGTACCGTTTTAAGCAACATTGGAGTAGACACAGTATCAACGAGTCTTGTGGTAATGGTTATATTTTTGGCCCATAAACTTTCAAGATGAAGCTCTGCGCTCTTACCGTGAACACCAATATTGGCAATGTGTCCGCCAGGCGCAATAATCGATTCACACAACTCAAAAGACTGGGGAACACCAACGGCCTCGATAGCCACATCAACTCCGACCCCGGCAGTTAAGCTGTTGATCTTTCCTATAGGGTCTTCTTTCTCGAAATTGATGGTTTGCGTGGCGCCGAACTTCTTCGACACCTCAAGGCGATTTTCGTCCCGGTCTATCATAATGATTTCGGCAGGAGAATAAAACTGCGCCGTTAAAAGAGAGGCCAGGCCGATTGGTCCGGCGCCCACGATGGCAATCACGTCGCCGGGTTTTACCTGGCCGTTCAAAACACCGCATTCAAAGCCGGTTGGTAAAATGTCGCTTAGCATAACCAAAGCCTCTTCGTCGGCTCCGGCCGGAATGGGGTAGAGGCTGTTATTGGCATGTAGTATCCGAACATATTCAGCCTGTGTGCCATCAACAAGGTGCCCCAATATCCAGCCACCATCGTCGCAATGCGAGTACATGCCTTTTTTGCAATAACTGCATTTACCGCACGAGGTAATACAGGAGATCAGCACATGATCGCCTTTTTTGAAATTACTGACCGCGTTTCCAACTTCCTCAATAATTCCAACGCCTTCATGGCCTATAATGCGTCCGTCGACTACCTCCGGGACGTCACCTTTCATGATATGTAAATCGGTGCCGCATATCGTTGTTTTTGAAATTCTGACGATTGCATCAGTAGGTTTTATGATTTCTGGCTTGGGTTTTTCTTCCCAGGTTTTTTTTCCTGGCCCATGGTAGACAAGTGCTTTCATGTTTAATGTTTTGAAAGCAAAGTTGAATGCAATGATGTGAATAATAAGTGATGAAGGTCAGGATTTTAAATGATTCAAAATCGACAGTGCCTGATTACAGTATCAAAGGCCGGCAAAAGAAAAAAATAAAATAGCGTGGCCATATATCATTTGGACAAAATTATTCCCAGAGCAGTTTTTCCACAATCTCTAAAAACGTCTAAAGCGAATGGTTTATAAATAACATGATCAGCTTTGCATTATCGATCAAAACACTCTTATTGACAGACGAAAGTAGAATGATGGGAATATTTTTAGTGCTTTCATCAATTTTCAGATCATTGCATATTTCGCTGCCGTAGCCTTCCGGCATCCAAAAGTTAACAATTATCAGATCGGGTTTTAATTCAGCTATCTCCGGGACAGGCATCCGTACACTTGCGTGAATTTACTCATTGACTTTTTTTGAGTCCTTTCAACTCGTTGATAATCAAATCTACTGAAGATTGGGACAAACGCCAATTGGGGGTAGCGAATCGACAGGATCAAAACCCGATGATAAGAAAATACCTAAATCAGCGAACAGTATAAAAAACTTACTTTTGCACCATGACCTTTTCTGAATTGAAAATTGCCCGGATATTATTTCTTACCGTTCTTTGCGGATTTGCTAGAAATACTTTCGCTCAAAATATATCTGTCAACGATAGTTATGCTCAGGAAATAGCCAGAGTTCGCCAAGTCCTGGGAAAAGATAGCTCCGGTATTTCCTTTAGCCTAAGGCCAATGTATTTGTCAAAAGACTCGCTTTTGAACAGGCTGGCCGGAAGCAGAAACCTGGCCGGTGACATTAGTATTTTCTCATCAGGCATCGAATTCAGGATTCTTCCGGTTAATTTGCTTTCTGAATATAACGTAAGCCAGCCTTATGGTTACGATAACGGGGAGCTGTTTCCGAATCGTGGATTACAGGAGTTGTTTAGCGCTGGGTTTTATTTTCGGCTGGGCTTTTTAAAGATCCAGGCTCGACCAGAATTGGTATACGCACAAAACAAATCTTTCGCAACGTTCGCGGATGTGCAAGGCGGTAATAATAATTCGCAATTGATGCAATCGTATTTTTCAATAATCAACGGAATTGATGCTCCGGAACGATTTGGCGACGGTTCATTAAGTAAGCTTTATCCGGGCCAATCAAAAATTACTTTTAACTTTGGAAAGATTGAGGTTGGGGCGTCAACCGAGAATATATGGTGGGGGCCCGGTGTAAAAAACGCTATCATGATGAGTAATTCGGCTCCCGGGTTTTTACATTGGACATTCAACTCATCTGCACCGGTAAAAACTTTCGTTGGTACTTTTGAATGGCAATTGATTGGAGGTTATTTAAAGCAATCAGGCTATTTGCCAACCGATACGAGTAAATTCATTTTTGGGCGCAATTTATTTGTGCCTAAGCCAACGGTTACCCGTTATCTGTCAGCCTATACAATTAACTGGCATCCCAAATGGCTAAAAAGCCTTTTTATAGGATTCTCCGAGTATAGTTATATGAACATCGATTCAACGTACCATCATTTTGGATTGATAAAGAAAATAATACCGGTTATTGCCGGTTCGTCAAACCAGGCCAACACTGTAAGTAAAACAAGCAACGGCGATGGAAAGGATTTTGCCCTGGCGATCAATATGCGGCAGGTATTTGTGCAGGACAAAGCCGAAATATATTTTGAATGGGCGCGTAACGATCACTGGGCCAATTTAAACGACCTTGTGCAGGAGCCCGAGCATTCAAGCGCATATACGCTTGGCGGCCGGAAACTTTACGACCTGGCCGACGAACGCTTCTTGCAAGTTAAGGCAGAACTAACGCATCTTCAGAGTTCGCCCACATACTTGCTTCGGGCTGAACCAATATGGTATGTTCATTTGGAGCCGCCCCAAGATGGTTATACCAATGAAGGACGATACCTTGGTGCGGGAATTGGACCCGGAAGCAATAGTTTAATGATTGATTTGAGCTATTTGAGCGGACAAGATTCTTTCGGAATACAGACCGAGCGTCTTGTGCACAATAATGATCTTTATTACGCTGCTTTTTCGGGGACCAATATTTTTTACCAGCATTGGGTGGACGTCGCTAATACTTTTTATGTCAATCTGAAAAGGGGGCCTTTTTTAATTTCGTCGGAGCTTACCCCGGTTTACACGCTTAATTACGAATACAAAAAAGGAACAAGTTTTAACCTTCACGCAAGAGTAGCTCTAAGTTACTATTTCAACTAAAAACATCGGCTGGACTTCTTTCTGGTTCAAAATAAATTAGTTACATACAGAATTGTGTAATTTGGAACTTAGTTTAAAGATTGATCTGCTGTTAAATTTAATTAATTGTATTTTTGCGCATAAAATTATGAAACTTATCAAGGCAGGGGCACTGCTTTTACTTATTTTATTTACGCTTATCTCGGCAGTTCCTGCCCGCGCTCAAACAATTCCCCAAAATCTGTCCAATATAAACATTAATGAACTGTCGGATAGTCAGATTGTACAGATGTTGCAACAGGCGCAAGCGGCAGGGTATTCTGATCAGCAGCTATTGCAGGAAGCAAGTAACAGGGGGCTGCCACAGGACCAGATCCAGTTACTTCAAAAGCGGATAGCATCGATCAGGGGGGCTGGTTATCATGAAGAAAGTCGGCAAGATACGTCTGTGGTTCAATCCAGAAAGCTAAACTATAAGCCGGATACCCTGCAGGACACCTTACAAAAGGTTCGGCCTAAAATGGATTTATTCAAGACCTTTCAGCCTAAAATATTCGGTGCTGATCTGTTCAGAAATAAAAATTTGACTTTTGAACCAAATCTTAATCTGGCGACGCCGCTTAATTATGTCATAGGCCCTAACGATCAAATAAATGTTAATGTTTATGGCAGGTCGGTCGCGAACTGGAAACTAACAGTTTCACCTGAAGGTAATATCAACATTCCGGGTACGGGATTAATAAATATAGCGGGCAAAACTATTGAACAGGCAACACAAATTATAAAAAGCCGCCTTACTGCCAGTAACTATGCGATCAACAGCGGCACGTCTGTTC
>JAICXZ010000388.1 GCA_025934475.1 Mucilaginibacter sp.
CGGTATTTAATGGGCCGTAATAGCTGTAGGTTTCCTGATCGCTTTCAAAAGTTAGGTAATGCTCCTGTACCCAGCGTGCACCTACAGGATGCAGGCCAATGGAGAACCAGAAGCTGATGAACATAAATCCCAAACCATGCCAGCCTGTAAAATACCATACAGCCGCAGTAAACGCAACTTGTACCAGGATATTGATAGCCACCCATTTATCAAAGAATTTAATCTCTTTCAATCTCGACACGCGGGTAGCCTGAAATACCGGGAAAAAGAAAAGCCACATCACCTTACCGATAAAATAATTATTGATCAGTTTAGCTTCCCACTTGTTGGGAAGATCGGCATCCAGTTCGTGGATACCCTGGAAAGAGTGGTGTTTGATATGATATCTTTCAAATGAAATGGCACCCGGAATGATGTGCGGGAGATTAGAGAAAATGGCAGCCCACCGATTAGCCAAAGCATTTTTGAATAACAGCTGGTGTACGCACTCGTGGATCATCACAAATAAAGCGTGATTGACAAAGGCGCCGAACAAATAAGCAGCCGCAAAAACTACCCACCATGATTGATCACGAACCAACCAGGATACACCTATCATTGATCCCACCAATCCTATAATCACAAATATGGTAAGCGGATTCTTCCCGATAAGGTTTCTGATCTGGGGGAACTGCTTCAATATTTTTTTGGTTCGTACGCGGTGTGGTTCGGATTCGGTAGAGTAAACGAAATCGGTTTTTAACGCCATGAATATTTCTTTGTTTAGTGGGTATTTAAATAATTAGTTAAATTATTTTCCAAAAATAATGAAAATAATGTTAACAAACATCGTCAAGCGAACTTTTGATTTAACAATTACAAAATTCCAGAGGCCTAATATAATTTTAAATTCTGTATAAAAATGTGAGCTGTCACATTTTGTTTACAAATAGTTATGGTGCGGTGTATGAAACTCACCCGATTTGTACAAAATGTGCATCATGCTCGGTAACACAATCAGTAACAGCGGCAAAGCAACAACGAAGCCCCCAATTACAGCTATAGCCAGCGGCTGATGGAGCTGCGCTCCGGCCCCAATACCCAGGGCCAACGGCATTAACGCGATGATAGCACCAATGGCCGTCATCAGCTTTGGTCTTAAGCGGTTGGAGATGGAATAGACAATGGCTTCATCTACACCTTTGTGAATATTCCCGGGATCATTAGCAAAGTTCTCCTGCGCGCGTTCCTTAAACTGAAGGAATGTGAAAATGGCGTTCTCGCCAATGATACCCACAATCATGATCAAACCGGTATAACTACCTACGTTTAGTGGCGTATGGGTTACATACAGCGCGAGCAAGCTTCCCGCCGTGCCCAAAATTGCAACAGCCAGGATAAGCAGGGCAATACGGAATTGTTTGAACAGGAACAAGATAACACCAAATACCAGCAAACAGGCAGTGATGAGGATCATCATCAACTCCTTGAACGATTGTTGTTGCTGGGCATAATCGCCACCGTATTCTACGTGGTACCCTTCGGGCAGGTTAACTTTCTGTTGGATGCTTTTTTGAATAGCAGGCATCACGCTGCCGATGTCGCCATTGTCAAGCCGGGCAGTAATAATACCCTCTGATTGCAGGTTTTCGCGCTCAATTTCAGCATCACCGGGATGCAGTTCAACCGAGGCCAGTTCGCTGATCGGCACCAGCTTACCTGATGGGGTAAAAATGCTTTGGTTTTTAATGTCCTGCACCTGCAAATGGCGGTTCCCGGGATAAACCATCCTGATAGGTGACAGTTGTTCACGCTCGAGGATATTGCCGATGATATTTCCTTCCAGCGAGGTTTGCAATTGAAACTGCAGGCTGGCAGGCGTGATATTGTACTGAGCCAGTTTGGTGTAAGAAGGATCGATGCTGACAGAAGGGCCAGCTATAACGATACCATTAAATGCGTCGGCGGTGCCTTTAACATCACTGGTAGCGTCGGCAATCTGTTTGGATATATCACGCAATTTTGCCGGATCATCGCCAAATACTTTAATCTGGATCGGTTCGACCGAGGTGGTCAAATCGCCGAGCATGTCGGTAATCACCTGGCCGAATTCTACCTTTTGGTTTGCTAAGACAGGCTGATCGGCCGCGATCTTTAAGCGTAGGTCATGGATAACTTCCTCGGTAGTTTTGTCGCGTTTCTTTTTTAGTTGGATCAGGTAATCACCGGTATTGGGCTCGGTGATAAAAAAGCCCATTTGGGTCCCTGTGCGTCGCGAATAGGCTTCCACTTCGGGTTGTGCGGTGATAATCTTTTCGATCTCACGCAACATGCGGTCTGTTTCTTCCAACGAGGTTCCCGGAGGCGAAGCATAATCCAGCACAATACTACCTTCATCCATTTCGGGAAGAAAGCCGCTTTCCAATAGTTTCGGTATGATAACGATGGCTGCAATTAATGCACCAGCAATGATGAGACTTAAATACGGCCGGATAATGAACCATTGCACCCAGCGTTGTTGCCGCGGATGGTGGGCCACTTCCTTTTTCTCTTTCTGGTCAGCAGGCTTTTTAACCCGGGTTAGCAGCGTATAAATAACCGGTAAACCTATCCAGGTTACAAAGAACGAGCATACCAGTGTGACGATCATGGTGTTTGTCAACACTTTGAAATAAGCACCGGCCACACCGCTCATCAGGAAGAACGGGATAAATATTACGATGGTACTGATAGACGAGCCAACCATTGCCGGGAACAGGTAATCGATGGCGCTTTGTAATAACTTCAGCGTGTGCTCCCCGGGATTTTCTTCATGCGTTCGGTGTATCTGCTCAACGACGACGATGGCATCATCAATGATCAGACCGATAGAGGCCGCGATGGCGCCCAGTGTCATGATATTGAAGGTGTAGCCCATCGCATATAGTACAATCAGTGTGAGGCAAAGCGTAACCGGAATGGTAAACAAAATAGTCGCACTCGCCTTGATTGATTTTAAGAATATGATGGCCACAATGATCGCCAGCGCCAAACCGATCCAAAGACTGTCGCTTACGCTTTTGATTGAGTCGTTTACAAAATCAGCCTGGATATAGTAGGGCTTTACGGTAACATCTTTTGGCAGCAGCTTTTTCAATTGCTCCACCTTGGCCGCCATGTCGTTTGACAGGGACACCACGTTAGCATCAGGCTGTTTGATAACGGCGATCAATACACCGTCTCGTCCATTAGCGTTTATTTTGGTGTATTCAATGCCTTCGCTAATGGAGATATCTGCAAAATCCTTCAGGTGAATGATGCGCTTGCGGTTGTTGCTGATCACCAGGTTGCCCAGCTGATCTTCGGCATTGATGGTGGCATCGGTTACAGTCAGGTACATCATACGATAATCCGACAGGTAGCCCTCCGATTTTACGAAGTTTGTATTGCTTAGTGCGGTGCTGATGATATCTGGCGTCAACCCCAGCGAGCTCATTTTTTGCTTGTTCAGCGTCAACCAGTACTCTTTGGCTTTGCCACCGATGACCCTGATCTCCGAAACTCCGTCAACCTGTGAAAGGAATGGTTTGATGGTATAAGTGGCCAGCTGACGCAGTTCGATAGGGGAGCGGTTATGGCTCTCGAGGGTATACCCGCTTACCGGAAGGATAGACGGGTTCATCTTTTCGACCGAGATATTTACATCCGCGGGAAGGTCGTTTTTAATCTGGTCGATACTGCTTTGTACCCGTTGTTTGGCCAGGTCAATGTCGGTACTCCAGCTCATATAAGCCGATATCTCGCAGCTGCCGCGACTGGTAGTACTGCGCAGATCCTGTAAATCGGGAACTTGCTTGATGGCGTTTTCGAGCGGCTTGGTGACCGTCACCATCATTTTATTAACCGGTTGCAGACCCTCGTCGGCTATGATCTTGATCTTCGGGAAGGTGATTTCCGGGAAGAGCGACACCTGCATTTTAGAGTACACGTACATGCCGCCCATAATGATGAGCGCCAGCACCAGACTCAGCGGTTTCTTATGCGAAATGAAAAAATCCTGGATCGCTCGTTTCATTTCTGTACGATTTTTACTTTGGCCGTATCCTGTAGTCCATAATTGCCGGTTATGACAATTCGGTCATTTGGCGAAAATTTAGGTGTCAGTACCTCTATTTTGCCACCCGATTCGATGCCCTTGGTGATTGGTACTTTTACCGCCGTAGTATTGTTGATGAGTTTCATCACCCAAAAATCAGTTTGGGTTTCATTAGCCAGCACCGCTTCTTTTGGCAGTGATTGGGTGTTGGATTTCTCTGATTTTACGATGCGCGCTTTAGCCACCAGGTTTTCGGGTATCTGCTGATCTGTGCTCACTTTTAATACCACCCCTTGGGTTTGCGCCACGGTATCAACCGATGGCATGAAAGATGCCACCCTACTGTCGAGCTTTTGGCCGCCAGGGAGCGTTAATTGGATGGTTTCGCCCATACTTATGTAGTGACGCATA
>JAICXZ010000714.1 GCA_025934475.1 Mucilaginibacter sp.
ATAAAAGTACCAGGCCACCAACCAACAGGATTCCGCCTGCATAAGGAGGCCAACTGACAGTGTGCTCCTTATCTGCGGAAACATGTAAGGGGCCGGCATCGATAACTTTTTCTCTTTTTGTGTAGGTAAATCCTGTCCAGATGAGCATGGCTGCCCCAATAACGATCAGGATAATTGCAAGTGTTTTCATTGGCTGTTTAATTTAAGCATTCAACAGCTTACCTGGTAAAAGGTTATTTGTGCTAACTTTTTTTTCGACAAATAACCGTTATTTCAAACTTGCGTAAGGCCTTTCAACCACCCGAACAGGACGGGGATCAACCCAGCTGCTGTCGCTGTCGCATTTCACCCTCAACTTTGCCGTTTTTACAGGTTACAAACAACCCTATTTACACCGAGCTTTACATCATAATCAAAAACAAATTACCAATGAGAAAAATAACAGTTTTGCAATTTATCACCTTAGACGGCGTGCAGCAGGCACCGGGCGGACAAGAAGAAGATACCTCAGGCGGTTTTAAATACGGTGGCTGGACCGCCCCCTACGGAGATGAAGTTGCCGCCGGAGTGATGCAAAAACAATTGGCGCGTGCCGATTTGCTGCTGGGCCGAAATACGTTCAGGATATTCGAATCGTACTGGCCTACCCATGGCGACCATTGGCCGGGTGTCAATGAGGTAACCAAATACGTATTGTCCAACACGGTGACTAAATCAAGCTGGAACAATGTACAATTTTTGACCAGCCTTGAGGACATTAAAAAGCTCAAGAATTCAGACGGGCCCGACATCAAAATATGGGGTAGCGGCCAATTGGTGCGGCTATTGCTGAAACACGAACTGGTGGATGAGTTTTGGCTCAATATTTATCCCATAATCCTGGGAAAGGGTAAAAAACTATTTGGTGATGACGCCATGCCGGCAGGATTTGCATTGGTTGAAAGCACCGTTACATCAACCGGCGTTATCATGGCCAATTATAAGCGTGCAGGAGAAGTAAAGACGGGTAATGTCGGAGCCTGAGAAGAGTTAAGAATCAAGAATCAAGAGCCAAGATGTCAAATCTGCCCTGGCTCTTGATACTCTTTCTCGTGTTTTGGCATAAACCTTTAGCCGGAGTTGTTATCGCACCAAAAACGATTGGCGAAACATCTGTCAGTTAAAGACCTTTCGCCTTTTACCTTTATCTTTTCACCTCAATTAATGGTGTTTGAAATACTGAATTTCCCTTTCGTGCTTTTTGGCGTCGTCCATAGAATCAAACGTGCCCAAATTTTTGCGTTTATGCGTATCCGGATCAACTTTCCTGGAGTAAATACGGTATTTACCCGATTTCAATTTTCTGATCATAGCTGTTTATAGTTTTGTTTATACAAGGGGTATCCGAAATAATAACAGATGGCTGCATCTGATGTTTTTCTTGCCGCACGGCATAATTGCGCCGGGACTGAAGGTAAAAGCATTAATTCGCAATTATCTCAAACAAAACAACTATCAGCAAACTATATGAACGCCTGGTGTAGCGTAATTTAGATATCTCTCGTATCAGAAAATAAACGTCAAATGAAAACCTTTATCATTATTGCTTTAGTGGCAATATTTTTTTTTGCGGCCTGTAAAAAAAATACTGTGGCTCCTTACCAAAGCCAGGGCGTTATCACCGGTGTGGATATTTTTTATTGCGGTTTCGCCGGGCATTGCGGAGGTGTGAAAATAACCATCAAAAACGACCCAACCCCGAATCCGCCGGCTTTCTACCATATTGATACGGCCCTCACGCAATTCGGCATCAGTCCGGATGCCACATTCCCTATAAATGTAAGCATCAACTGGAAGCATGACCCTAACTATGCGGGCTACATCATCGTTTCCAAATTAAAGGTAGATTAGCTGCTCCAGACCGTTACTGCCCTATTGTCTGCAGCCATGCAAGCATTCACGAAATTTCCAGAATATCAATGCATTAAATTCTTGCCAATTCCTAATCAATGCAAAAAAGTATTAAATTTAGCATATACTTAATGCGTATGCCATGCCGATATTCATGGATGTCCATATTGTTCCGGGTGTAAAAGCAATAAATGTTGCAGAGGCGCACCTGCTGGATATGCGTATCCAGCACGATTATGGCTGCAATTGCATGACCTATTGGGTCGACGAGGCGCGCGAAACTATTTTCTGCCTCGTTGAAGCGCCAGATAAGCGTGCCGTTGAGGAAATGCATGGTAAAGCGCATGGCCTTATTCCAAATAAGGTTATCGAAGTGGATGGCAGCCTGGTTGATGCTTTTTTGGGGCGCATATATGATCCCTCCGATGCGCAGATCTCGGACAACGGCCTCAAAGTTTTTGCCGATTCTTCTTTCAGGATATTACTGGTTACAAAAGCTACCGACCCGGTTTTGCTGAAACATCAGTTGGGGGATGAAAAAGCGCGTGAATTGTTAAGCACGCACACGAGTATCATCCGCAAGAATATTTTAGAATACGGCGGACGAGAAGTTGAGCATGAAGGAGGTGGTTTCGTTGTTTCATTTTCTTCGGCTTCGAAAGCCGTAGCGTGCGCCTTGTCGATCAGGCAGGAAATGCCTGACTCCATTTCAGAGCAAACTGATCTTAAGTTAGCGATTAACGCCGGCGAACCCATTGAAGGCAGCGACCACCTGTTTGGAGATACCATTCAATTCGCATCCAATATGTGTGCTATCGCGAAAAAAG
>JAICXZ010000727.1 GCA_025934475.1 Mucilaginibacter sp.
ACCCAGGCGGTGAAAATACGGTAAAACCCTGAAGCAAGCGGTGTTGCATCGGCAAGCTTGACAAATATTGGCGAGAAGGAAATACAGATGATGCCAATAATGAGGCTTGCTTTAGGATTCATTGGCCCAAACTTAGCAAATAGCGTAATTAAAATTATGGATAACCACCGGGGCCGATATTTTTGACATAATTGTAGCAGTAAACCCCAAACTGACGTATTGTGTATTAAACAAGCAGCATCAGTTTTCAACCTTTACGCAATCGGACCGTATCAATGAAAAATTCAATCTATCTATTAACTGCATTAACCTGCCTTGCATGCTTCTCATGCACGCCGGATAAATGTTGCGTTGGGCCAACCCCCAAGAACAGCATAATTGCTTCAAGAGGCGATTCCGTTTGGCAGGTTTTTAACCCCGTGAGTAGGATGCATATTGACACGCTAATTATAGCAGACACTGCGGTTAATCCCCAACGATCTGAGTTGCTCGTTTTTAAGCTGAAATTCAATGGGAAAGGCCATTACACGCTAACGCCGGCGAATGTGATCTATGGATATGTGCCGCAGATGGACAATCCCTATGTATATTATAGCCTCGATACTAGCTTTGCCAATTCGTTTCAGGTAGATTACTATGATCCCTCTTACGGCCTTATGTTAGGCGATTTTAGTATCAAGCTAAATAAAAGTGCGTCCAATACCGACAATCGGTACCCGCAATCGGTCACTTTTTTAAACGGCTCATTCCGTGTCCAATTAAGCAAATAATCGTATTTTTGCGGCTCGAAAATAAAATCTTATGAGCCAAAGGACAAAGATCAAAGCATTACTAGAGAGTGAACAAACCCATATTGAGGTTACTGTTAAAGGATGGATACGCACCTTTCGCAATAATCAGTTTATTGCTTTGAATGATGGCTCAACCAATAATAACATCCAGATCGTTGTCGATTTTGAAAATACTGACCCTGCCCTACTGAAACGCCTGACCACCGGCGCTGCCATCAGCGTTATTGGTGAGCTGGTGCCTTCACTAGGTAAGGGCCAGAAAGTAGAAATAAAAGCCAAAGAAATTGAAGTCTTGGGTGACAGCGATCCTGAGAAATATCCATTGCAACCCAAAAAGCACAGCCTGGAGTTTTTGCGCGAGATTGCTCACCTGCGTTTCCGTACCAATACTTTTGGCGCGGTGTTCCGCGTGCGTAATACACTGTCACATGCTATCCATACCTTTTTCCAGGATCGCGGCTTTGTTTACCTGCACACGCCTATCATCACCGCTTCGGACGCTGAGGGTGCAGGCGAAACTTTCCACGTAACCAACTTCGATTTGGCTAATCCTCCAAAAACTGAAACAGGAGAAATCGACTACAAACAGGATTTCTTTGGTCGCGCTACCAACCTGACCGTTTCTGGTCAGCTGGAAGGCGAGCTTGGCGCAATGGCCTTGAGCGACATCTATACTTTTGGTCCAACATTCCGTGCTGAAAACTCGAACACCACCCGTCACCTGGCCGAGTTCTGGATGATAGAGCCCGAAATGGCGTTCTATGATCTTGTAGACAACATGGACCTTGCCGAGGCCCTATTGAAATACGTTATCAAAGAGGCTTTGGCGAAGAACGCAGAGGATCTGGAATTCCTGAGCCAGCGTTTAGCCGAAGAAGAGAAACAGAAGCCGCAAAATGAACGTTCAGACATGTCACTGATCGAAAAGCTGCAGTTCTGCTTGGATCATGACTTCCAGCGCCTGACTTATACAGAGGCGATCGATATACTGAAAGAATCTACTCCAAATAAAAAGAAGAAATTCCAATACCCGGTTGAAGGCTGGGGCACCGATCTTCAATCCGAGCACGAACGCTACCTGGTTGAGAAACATTTCAAAAAACCGGTAATCCTGACCGATTATCCAAAACAGATCAAAGCATTCTACATGCGTCAAAACGATGACGGCCAAACCGTGCGCGCGATGGATATCCTGTTCCCTGGTATCGGCGAGATTGTAGGCGGATCGCAACGCGAGGAACGTCTCGAAAAACTGGAGCAGCGGATGGACGAAATGGGCATCCCTAAAGAAGAGCTTTGGTGGTACCTGGATACCCGTCGCTTTGGCGCTTGTCCGCACGCAGGTTTTGGCCTGGGCTTCGAACGCCTGGTGCTGTTCGTAACCGGCATGGGTAATATTCGTGATGTGATTCCATTCCCGAGGTTTCCAAAGAATGCGGAATTTTAACCGCTGATTTGGGCTGATTTATTTGATTGCGTTGATTTTTTTAGCGAGCTTTTATCAGCGAAATCAGCCCAATCAAACGAATCAACGGTTCAGACAACATATGCCTACAATCGAACTTATCACCGTCATCAACGCTCCTATCGAAAAATGCTTCGACCTGGCGCGGAGTATCGATCTGCATTTGGAGTCGACCAAACAAACTGGTGAGCAAGCAATAGCAGGCAGAACGAGCGGACTTATAGAACTAGGCGAAACCGTTACCTGGCGGGCCAAACATCTCGGCATCTGGCAAACGCTAACTTCAAAGATCACGGAGTTTGACCGGCCAAATTTCTTCGCCGATGAAATGGTGAAGGGCGCCTTTAAAAGTTTCCGGCATGAGCATTATTTTTTATCCCGCCATGAGC
>JAICXZ010000145.1 GCA_025934475.1 Mucilaginibacter sp.
AGGAGTTATTTTTTCTCCATAAATCAAAATTCCCAACCACTGCCGACCAAACCACAAAAGGGTGAAAAACAAAAGGTTCAAGAATAGCTACCATCACGAGGCTCAGTATCTCTTTTCGCTTTTTATACTGGTTATAAGTGAGCACCTCCATCATGATGGCAAAGATGGAGTAGAGTATACCGATGCACACTACGCCGATCATGATCATGATAGCCTGCCAGTTGACCGCATAGGTAAAAAAATAGATGATGATACCCACAGTACCAAAAAATTCAATTATTGGGGCCAAAAATTCGAAGAAGAACCAGTAAGGATAGCTAAGCATCCCCAAAATGCCATACCTTGGGTTAAAGAACATCTTTTTGTGAAAACGCAGTGTTTCTATGGTTCCGCGCGTCCAGCGATTTCGCTGGCGCCCCAATATTTTAAAGCTCGAAGGCGCTTCTGTCCAGCAAAGCGGATCAGGTATAAAGGCGACTTTGTAAGGTTCGTCACGCTCTTCCATGTAGCGGCGCATTCTTACCACCAATTCCATGTCTTCGCCTACCGTATTGGTATTATAGCCGCCGCAAGCGATAACGATCTCCCGGTCAAAGGCGCCAAACGCGCCTGATATCAGCAATAAGCCGTTCAGTTTGGTCCATGCCATGCGGCTGAGCAGGAAAGCGCGGATGTATTCAAGCGTTTGTATGCGCGGAAGAAACTGTTTGGGTAAATTCACTTTTACAAGCCGGCCGCCTTCAATCTCGCAACCATTAGCAATACGAACTACACCGCCAGCAGCGATAACACGCTGATTGGATGTTTCCAGGAAAGGTTTGGCTAGTTTCAGTAGTGCGTCCTGCTCAAGTACGCAGTCCACGTCGATACATACAAAATAGTCGTTTCGGGCGATATTAACCCCTACATTTAGCGCATCGGCCTTACCGCCATTTTCCTTGTCGACCACAATCAGCTTGCGGTAAACCGGGTTATGACTGCGGTAAACACCCCTCACCGGCTTGGTCTTTATTTGCTGGTTTACAAAAAAATCAACCTTGTAAAGATTGTAAGCTTTGATCAGTTGTTCCAGCGAGTCGTCTTTACTGCCATCGTTGATGATAATTACCTCCAGGTTATTATAATGCAGCGAAAGCAGGGAACGTACATTTTCAATAATAGTAGCGCCCTCGTTGTAAGCGGGTGCGAGGATACTCATACTTGGTGCTTCAGCAGAAGATGCAAGGACTCGGTAGTCCGTAAAGCTGTTTTTATGCAAATAAGAACGGGTTTCCATAATAGAAAATGCGCCTATGAGCAAATAGCAAAGCAGCAGGATCATGGAATACAAGAGAATTCCATAAGTAAATATGTGCAATATGAAGGTTTGCCAACTCATGCTGCTTTTTCCCCCTTTATGTGCATCAGGATCTTGCCGATGGCCTGATCTGATTTTTTTGAATATTCTTCCAGCGAACCAAGCCCGTCGCGACCGGTATTCGCCAGGGCGCGGGCTGCATGAAGTTTCAGTTCGTCATTGTCGTAAGTCAGCAAATCAAGCAGGAAAAGTTTATCCCGGTCGGTACCTACGGTTTGCATAACCTTGGTCATGGCCAGCTGATGTTTGATATCTTCCCGTAAAAAGCGGGCGATGAAATGATCGGATGTTTCGTCGGTATAGATTTCATTTAAACAATGAATGGCTTCCAGGCGTACCTGCGGATCCTCATTATCGAGACAGGCTGCAATAGCGTCATGCAACTCGAAACGATGGTAGTTACGTGCAAGCTTCAGGGCGAAAATGACTACGCTGCTATTGGCTGAACTGAACCATTTTGATATATCGATATTTGATGGCGGCTGCTGCGACAATAATTGCAGTAATTTGATTTGCTGCCAGTTCGAAATAGGATAGGTAATGGTGTCGAGAAAATCCAAGCCATCGAACCCATTAAATTGAACCATGGCAGCCTGCGCTTCCATACGCACGTGGTCGTTTTTGTCGTTGGTATAGGCATGCAGCTGATCGACAAATTCGCCGACGTGCATTGTGGTAAGCTCCTGTATCGCTTTTGCTTTTACATACCATTTGCGGCTTGCGAGGTTCCTTAAAGCGTATTGCTCGAGACCCAGCTGCAGGTAGAAATCTTTCAGACTATCGGATGATCCGCCGCTGATATTTTTCTTGGCCGACATCAATTCCTCTGCAATAAATATCCTGAAATGCCGGTTATCGGTAAGCTTCTTAGCTGCGGTAGTAACCGATGCCAAAATTTCGTCTTCTATCTCATCACGCTGATCTTCAAAAAAAATGGCTTTACTGATCAGCATATCAGAAATCATGCGCCATTTGTTGCGCTTTTTTTCTATCCTGCCTTTGTAATACAGGTAAAAGATCATGAAATGCAGCAAACAAACCATCAGTACCACGATAGAGGCCAGTGCGATGTTCTGGATCTGCCAGTTGATATTGATGAGGTATGTAATTAATTTGTCTGCCAAGGTGCTCGTATTAAAAAGGGAGATATTTATTTAACCGCCGATAGATCAAACCTGCGCACTCGCACAGATAATTCGTTGGGGCTAAAAGGTTTGGTCATATAATCGTCGGCGCCAAGTTGAAAGGCTTCCAATACTACGTTCTCCTGGCCCATGCCGGATAAAATAACCACCGGGGTGCCGGTTGGATACTTTTTCTTCACCGCGCTAACTACTTCCAGGCCTGATAAATAAGGCATCATGATGTCTGTTATTACGAGGTCAGGTTGAAACTCATCGAGTTTCTTTACTGCCTCGCGGCCGTCCTGAGTAACAATTATCTCATGCCCGTCTTTTTTCAGACGAAATTCAAGCATCTTCACCATCAATTGATCATCTTCCGCAACCAGGATCTTCATTCCGCAAAAGTTTTAAAATGTTGTAATCTATACAGTTAGCAAACCGCATCGTATTGCGGCATGGTGCTTATACGGCTGCGGGGAAGAATAGTTCCACGAAATCGATGTTTGCATGCGCTGCAAGAAGGCGTTTATAACTGGCTGAGCAACCGGGCTATATCGATTATATACTAAAGCTGGATCGGGTTGTATAGAAAGAATAATTTTCCCGTGAAAAAAGAAACGTGATGAAGAAGCTTAACGATTGAAAATATTTTTTAATTGTTACTTCGACAATTATAATTTAAATGTTACTTTAGCTTTAATAACCGATCAAGGTAATAAACCAATTATACGGGTAAAGCAGCTGTTTTTCTGACAAGGTTCGGCTGTTTATCGCTGTCTGCAGCCGGGCTTACTGTTGTGTGTGTTCGGTCTGATTGAATAAACCTAAGTTGTTGTGATAAAATGGGGATGTTTACAAAGCTAAAAGCAACTGCTGTTTTTTTGATGTGCTGGATTCCGGGTTTTGCTCAGGTGTGGCAAAACACGCCACCGGGGCGATTGGAAACTTCCAATCTTGTTATATCACGCTATTCTATCCTGGATGGATTACCATCAAAGAATGCTACCACTGTGATTAAAAGCCGCAGCGGTTTTATTTGGGTAGGCACCGAAAACGGCCTGTGCAAATTTGATGGTTATACTTTCAAAACATTCACTAATAAAAAGGGCGACAGCACCAGCATCTCTAATAACTACGTAAATGCGCTGGCCGAGGACTCCAAAGGCAGGATCTGGGTGGGAACGATGGATGGTCTCAATGTTTTTGACCCGAACACCGAAAAATTCACCAGGTGTTATCATAAGGACGCCAACCGGGGCTCGATAAGCAACGATAAAATTTGGAGCTTGTTGGCCGACAGCCATGGCCGGGTCTGGATCGGGACGGATAATGGTTTTAATCAGTACATCGAAAAAAGCCATTCCTTCCAAAACTATCTGCCAGATGCCAGTAATCCTTTTGCAATGAAGGGCAAGTCTGTAAACGCTATCATTGAGGACGGCAACAATTTGTGGCTGGCCAATTGGGGCGAAGGTTTAAACAAGTATGATACTAAATCGGGCTACTTTTATAATTACAAGCAAGCCTTCCCCGCTTCAGACAGGAACCCTAACGACCTCTGGGCCGTTGCCAAAAGCAATGACGGTAAAATTTGGGTAGGCTCGTACTGGAAAGGATTATTCGAGTTTGACCCGTTAACCGGTAAATTTCAACATTTTGAAAATCCACTGAATCCACAAAGACCGGTATTTACACTATTGAACTTAAAAGGAAATACCCTGCTTGTTGGCGACAGCGAAACCTTTTGGTGGTTCAACACCGCTGCCAAAACCTGGGAAAAGGTAACGGGTGTAGACAACGACCCGCATGGGCATGCCTATATGGACGAAATAGGCCTGGTATGGATAAGTTCAAAGAACGGCCTCAGCAAGATAGATCATCGGCAAAATAAATTTGAGTACTATGCTTTTAACGAAAGGTACCGCATCGTAACCAGTATGCTTATCCGCGATTCTGTTATTTGGCTTGGAGCGGATAAAGGACTTATAAAGTTTGATTTTAAAAACAAAACGATAAAAACCTACCAGCATTCGGCCGATCCCGGAAGCCTGGGTAATGATCAGGTGAGAAAGATATATAGCGATCCTTCGGGCAAGTTGTGGGTTTTGACCGAATACGGATTTGACGAGTTCGACAATGCATCAGGGAAATTCAAACACCATTTTCATCACTCCAATCTTGGTCGCTTATTCAATGAAGATGTTTTCAGGGATATCGCGCAAATAGAATCGGGAGTATACGGGTTAGCTACAGATGCAGGGTTTAAAATTTTCAATAGTAAAACCGGTGCCTTCACGCATTATTATAATAGTGACAACGATAAATCGGGGCTCAGCAACAACCACGTAAGCTGCTTATTAAAGGACCGGGATAATCAAATATGGATAGGTACCAATGGCGGAGGATTAAACCGCTTCGATCCCAAAACACGAAAATTTAAGGTTTATCTGAGTGGCGACAGGGAAAAAGGTGGGATCAGCGATAATACTATTAATTCGTTATTCCTTGATTCCAAAGGCGGCATATGGGTTTGCACACCCCAGGGTCTCGACAAGTACGACAAGAGCAAAGATTCATTTATTGCCTATACGCAGGATAATGGTTTTTCGGGCAATGTATTCAACTATGCTGCGGAGGATAAACTGGGAAATATTTGGGTAACTACCGAAAAGGGCGTTTCCTGCTTTAATCCGCAAAACAATAAGATCGATAATTTCGATGAGGCTGATGGGGTCTTTGGCAATAGTTTTATCGACAGAGACAGAGCGGGCAACATATACCTGGCCGGTGAAACGGGTTTCGGATTCTTGAATCCATCAAAGCTGGTACGCAATCTTACTGTTCCGCCGGTATATCTTACCGATTTCCAGGTGTTCAACAAGTCCATTTCACCATCGGTTAAAGGGCCGCTTAAAGAAAATCTGAACATTGCCGATCAGATCACTTTGAAGTATGATCAAAGCGTTTTTTCTATTGGATTTGTGGCGTTGAATTACACACTTCCGGGCAAAAATCAGTATGCTTATATACTCGAAGGATTCGATAAAAAATGGAACTATGTAGGCACTCAACGTAAGGCAACGTATACCAACCTTGATCCCGGCACTTACACTTTCAGGGTAAAGGCAGCCAACAACGATGGCGTTTGGAATAATACAGGTAAATCCATCACCATCGTCATCACTCCACCATGGTACAAAACCTGGCTGGCTTACTGTTTATACGTATTGGCGGGGATGGGCATCATCACAGCCTATATTAAATATCGTGAGCACGAGGCCGGTATGAAATACGAGATCAAACTGGCCCATTTGCGCGGCGAGCAGGAAAAGGAACTCAACGAGCGCAAATTATCGTTCTTCACCAACGTTTCGCACGAGTTCCGCACCCCGCTTACGCTGATCATCAATCCGCTAAAAGAGGCTTTGTATAAAGAGGGTGAGGTAGATGCTTCGGGCTTAAGTATTGTTTACCGCAACGCCAAAAGGCTGCTGAGCCTGGTAGACCAGCTTCTGTTGTTCCGGAAGGCAGAGGCCGGCGCCGAAAAGCTGAAAGTTGAACGACTAAACATTGTTGACCTTTGTAAGGAAGTGTTCCTTTGTTTTTCGCACCAGGCGAAGTTGAAAAGCATCCGGTTTAATTTCATCAGTAGCACCGACAATCTCGAAATGTTTGTCGATCGTGAGAAGATAGAAATAGTGTTGTTCAATCTCATATCCAATGCCATGAAGTTTACCCCACAGGAAGGGGAGATAACACTTAGCATTGCTGAAGAAGACGATGATGTGATAATCCGTGTAAAGGACACAGGTTGCGGCATCGACGAAGAGACCGGCGATAAGCTATACAATCGTTTTTACCAGGAGAAACAAAACAGCAAACAGGCCAAGGGCGGCTTCGGTATCGGTCTGTTCCTGGCGAAGAGCTTTGTTGAATACCATAAGGGAACAATCGACTATAAAAGTAATCCGGATACCGGGACTATCTTTTCAATCACTCTGTTAAAAGGTCATGCTCATTTCTCCGGTGATGAAATGACAGAAAAGCAAACTATTGACTCAACTCTGCTGAAAGAGCTGATCGAGGACGAGACCATGGCTAATACTTCTGCAGAAGAGGCTAACGAGCTATTGGCTGAATCGGATTTGAGTGCCGAATTGCAGTCGATGCTGATTATCGATGACAACAAAGACTTCCGGGAATACTTAAAACAGTTGTTTAAGATCGATTATCGTGTTTACGATGCTTCAGATGGCCCCACCGGTCTCAAAATGATTAAGCAGGTTTTGCCTGAGATCATTATCAGCGATGTGATGATGGAAGGCATGACCGGCATCGAATTGTGCGCAGCCGTTAGGGAGGACATGGAGATAAGTCACATACCTTTTATCCTGCTTACGTCCAGTTCATCATCCGAGATTAAACTGAAGGGCCTGGAAGGTGGCGCCGACGATTACATCAGCAAGCCATTTGACAAAGATATTTTAAGAGCCCGGGTGGCCGGTTTGCTGAAGAGCAAGAACAACCTGCAAAAGTATTTCCACAACGAAATTACCCTCAACCGGAACCCGCATAAGATATCTATCGAATATAAATCGTTTCTGGATAATTGTATCACCGTTGTCGAGAGTCATCTAACCGACCCAAACTTCAATTTACAGATATTGGCATCCGAGCTTAATATTTCTCATTCGGGTCTGTACAAAAAGATCAAGTTTATTTCGGGGCAGTCGGCCAGCAATTTTATCCGCTCGATAAGATTGCGTAAAGCGGCTAATCTATTTATCCATACAGATTATAACATCCTCGAAACGGCCTACATGGTCGGCATTA
>JAICXZ010000391.1 GCA_025934475.1 Mucilaginibacter sp.
TTGTTGTGTATCTCGTGGTGATTGGCGCTGGCGTAGTCGCCGGCCAGGTTCATGGCTATCCAGTACTCCTGTCCTTCCTCGGTGTTCAGGTCCAGCCATGCCAGGTGGCGCGCCTCATGCGGCAATTTGGTTTTCTTCATCGCGATATCTGAATAATATCCTGCAATGTTCCCCCCAAAACCACGCGAACCCGAATGCGACAACAACGCCAGGTAACGACCAGCCGGCACGTCTTCCAAGGCTCCCTCACTTACGGTCAGTTCGCCCCACTCCACAAAGTGGTTGCCTGTACCCGAGGTACCCAACTGCTTGTAGGCTTTATCCTTCAGCGAACGGATCTGTTTGGTCGCGCTCCATTCTTCACGGTCAAACAGGGTGCTATCGTGATACTTTTTGGTCTCACTTCCGATACCGAAATGGGTATTCTTTAGCAACAAGCTTTTCAGGTACTCCTGCTTTTCGTCAATGGTTGCGGCAGGCAAATCGAAAATGCTCAGACACATACGGCAGGCGATATCCACGCCGACAGCGTAAGGAATAATAGTATCTGCCCTGGTCGCCAGCACGCCACCTATGGGCAAACCGTAGCCCTGATGCGCATCAGCCATAAGGGCGCCCCCAACGGCTATCGGCAACTGCATAGCGGTTCTCATCTGCGCGAGGGCGCCCGCCTCAATATTTTCGATACCATATACCGGGTAGTCGGCCAGTTCGGTCTTCAGCTCGTGCACAGCACGCTGTTGTTTGATTAACTTACCTTCCTTACGGAGATCGATCACCTTTTCGGCCAGGTTTTTAAACTTGCCGCCTTTTTTCATAGCGTACGGCATCGGGTCGTCGATCAAAGCCTCCAGGTTGGCCAATATCTGCTGTTTATCCATCACGGCGTGTTTCAGCAAGCCATTCGCCACACGACTGAAGGTTACCAGCAATTCCAGTTCGGTTACCCCTAAAGCGCTGATCTCTCCGTTTGATATTTTTTCCTTTTCCATTATTTCTTTCATTCAAATTAACGCATCCCGCCTATTCGACTCACCCCCTGCCCCCTCTCTGCTGCGCAAAGAGGGGGTCTTTTTTATTAGCGGACAAGACAAAAGCCCTCTTTACGCGAAGCGGAGAGAGGGCGATCCAGCGTAGCGTCGGTCGGGTGAGTCTGCGCGGCTCTGCATCATTTAACAATACAAAGAGAACACCCCACTGCGCAGTCTTTTTGCGCAGTGAAAAAATAATTTTAAATTCATCAAAAAAATGTCTGAATCAGAATTTACAGAATTATAGAATTAACAGAATCAGACAAATCGTAAATCTAAAATCGTAAACTGTAAATCACAATATGCCTGTCAACCGCAACGCCCTTATCCGCTACCGCACCATTGATAATTGTCTGCGCAACCGTCACCGCAAATGGACGCTGGAGGCTTTGATTGATGCCTGCTCGGATGCCCTTTACGAATTTCAGGGTATCGACAAGGGCGTGAGTCGCCGCACCGTGCAGGCGGATATCGAGATGATGCGCAGCAACAAGCTGGGCTATGAGGCGCCCATTGTGGTGTTGGATAAGAAGTATTATACCTATTCCGACAAGGATTACAGCATTACCAATATCCCGCTGAACCAGCAGGACATGCAGGTGCTGACCGAAGTGTCTGATCTGCTGCGCCAGTTCAAAGGCTTCAACCATTTTGCCGATTTGAACGAGATGGTGAGCAAACTGGAAGATAAGATCTACACCCAAAAAACCCAAAGCACGCCGGTGATCGATTTCGAGAAGAACGACCACCTGAAGGGTTTGGAATGGATCGAGGTGATCCGCAAAGCTATTGTGGCCCGGCGGACGATGTTTGTTACCTATAAATCGTTCAAAGCGCGTGATGCCAGCACCTTTTGTTTCAGCGCCTATTTGTTGAAGGAATATCGTAACCGCTGGTTTGTATTGGGCAAATCACATACAAGAAACAACCCGCTGCTAACCCTGGCACTTGACCGCATACAAGCAATTGACGACGGAGCCGATCCATACCGCGAGAACGTGGAATTTGATCTGGCAACGTATTATCACAACCTCATCGGCGTTACAAAATCACCCAACCAGCGCGAAACCGAGGTTGTATTTTGGATCGATAACGAAAACGCACCTTACGTAATCACCAAGCCGCTGCACCAGTCGCAAAGGCTGCTTAAGGAGGAATTGGACGGCAAGATATTCAGCATCCGGGTGGTATTAAACTTTGAGCTGGAGCGCGAATTGCTGGGGTTCGGTGCAAAGTTGAGGGTGCTGGGACCGCGTATCTTACGGAAACAGATCAAACAAAATTTGGCGAGAGCGCTGGCGCATTATGAGATGGCGGTCGAGGCGGATGTAGAGGGAGAAAACTTGACGGCCGATTAAATTATGCTGAGTATCGACTCATGAATTAACGCGCCTTCGTCAGTCATTTAAAAAACTATGTCATTTCGACGAACCCACGAACGCCCTAGCGTGAGATGGGTAAGGAGAAATCTTTTCGAACGTGCATGTCGTCGCCGTTCGCTTTTAAAAGATTTCTCCTCACGGCATGCGTCATCCGCCCAGCGCCTCGCTCGTCGAAATGACATCTTTTTTATTTAGATACCTATATTATCCACCCCTCACGCCGCAACCGTCAGCTTATTATTACTATCAATTGTAACCGTATAAACATGCAGCGGTAATGCAGCCGGGCCAACCAATACTGACCCGCTTTGGCTAAACTCGCTGCCATGCGCCGGGCAAATAAAAATATGCTGGCTTGTGTTATAGCCGATGGCTGTGCCCTGGTGGGTGCAAGCTACTTGTACAGCTGTGAATGCTGATGCTGTATTGCCGTCCGCTATCCTCACCAGAATAACACCCGACTGCACCGTGGAATCGCCTACCTGGGTAAGCTGACTATTAAGATCGACTGTAAACAAATTACCACTGCCCGTTTTAGGCGGCGATGGTGCCCCGCCGACAACAACTCCATTAGGCGTTGGGTTACTGCTTTTTGATCCGCACGATGCCAGTGCACAGCCAGTGCAAACTGCTGCGAACCCTAATCCAAATTTTGCCAAAAATTCTGCTCTTTCCATAAGTAGTAGATGTTATTAATTCCAATCTTTATTAGTTTTTTTCTTACTAAAGTCAAACATGCGCGATATCGTGAACCCTACACGGAACTGTCCGCGACCATAGCTCGTTTCCGAGTCGCTCAGCGTATTGATTTGTGAAATACCTCTTGCGTTAGTTATGTTGAGCGTAAATACGTGACCGCCGGTTTCAAACTCGGCGCCGAAACCCAGTGGGTCCTCAAAAGCTCCGCTATTATTCCTGAAGCTTGAGAATGGGTGCTCGTAATCTACAATCAGGCTCATGTGTTTGGTAACTTTCAGCCTGCCCGCTCCTGCCAGTGAGAAAAATCCTTTTTCATTACCCGGCACATCAGGAAACGGCTGATTATCCTGAACATATATTGGTAATATTTCGAACGAAAAAGCCGACGAAAACTTGCGTGAAATAATAACTTCCCCGATATACGACATCCTGTCACCGAAACTTGCGAAGTGACCGTATGGTCTAATACCTTCGCCAGCCAGCAAGCTGATATTCAGTGGTGTGCTGCCATCATTGGTTTGGCGCACGATGTGCCACTTAAACTGGGTTTCAGCAATCTGGCCTATTGTGCTGCGGCCTAGCATTACCTGGAAATTATCGGTAAAACCGTATTCAAACCCGATATAGACGTCGTTAACGGCATCAAGTCCAAAATATGTTCTGAATCCTCCGGTGGATGTACCTATATTACCAAAACGATGTATCACCAGGAAATTGAGATTGTTTTTCCTGACTGTCTCCGTAGTGGGCGAAAAAATAAGCCTGGTAGCTTTGAAAGCCGATATGATTGGTTCATGCTTATTTTCACCGCCGGTAAGGGAATTCATTAATGAATCGGCCGATGTCGCCTTCTTAGTCGTATCGGTTTTTTGTGCCTTAACCCCAATACCCAGGGCAAGCAGAACGATGAGAATAATTGATTTTTTCATGATTGTATAGTTTTATGTTGACTGACTGTTTGATTGCTGTTTAACTATTTCTTATACAAGGTGTAGGTGGCTGCTACACGAATGCGAATGCTTTCGGCTATGTTATGAAATACGATTTGCGGAATGTCGATATGATGATCGGCGCATTTGACCATAAACTCAGAGTTCATAGAAACTGTGCCATTGGCGACTTTTATAGTTCCATTGACCGTTCGGTTCTGCGTGACGCCGTGAACCGTCAGTTCACCGGCAACCCTTACCGGGTAGGTGCCATCTTTGGATAAATCGGGCGGCGACTGCACTTTGCCTTTAAATGCGGCCTTAGGATATTTGTCGCTTTCCATATAATTCTCGTTGAAATGCTCTTCCATACGCGCTTTTTGAAAA
>JAICXZ010000833.1 GCA_025934475.1 Mucilaginibacter sp.
AATAATTGAATGTGCCTCCGGTAGTTCCAGTTTGTGAGGACACAAACCGGGGTATCAAAAAACAAAATAACTCCCGTTGGCTGTGTCCTCACAGACGGCATAAAGTCAATCTCGAACCAAAATAATCCGTATCTTAGCCCATATGTCCGTGTGTTTTCCAGAGAGGCACATCTTTAATTTATGCTCAACCGCTTATTATTCTCCTTGTCACTTAAACGCATTGCTTGTTTATTTATAATTGCAGCATTCGTTATAACTGCTTCTGCTCAAACGCACAAACAGCCTTATACCCTGCTTTGGCGCATCAGCGGCAAGGATCTTAAAGAGCCCTCCTATCTTTTCGGCACGATGCACGTTAAGGACAAACGTGTTTTTGGCTTCAGCGATTCGGTGATGCTTGCTATTAAAAAATGCAAATCATTCGCGCTCGAGATTCATCCGGATAGTACGGTAAAAATGCTGTTCGATTTCCTGGGCAAACGCGATACGTCATGGGATCTGCATAAAATGCTAAGTAAGGAAGAATACCAAAAGCTGTCAAAAAAATTTGAGGCACGCAACGGGTATAAAATGCGCGACAATATGAGCCCGGTTCTCGCTGAAACGATGATGGAGCCAGAACATAGTAAGCCCGACGATAAAGAATCCTTTGTTGACGCTTATCTCTATGGCATTGCCCGAAGCATGCATAAAAACATGTATGGTCTCGAAAATATTTCCTATCAGCTTAACAAAGCCTTTGGTTCAAAAGATCAAATAAAACAACGTTTGCTGGGCCTTCTTGAAAATGGTGGCGACGAAATGAACAATACAGAGGAATTGATCAGGATATACGGTACGGGCAATCTTCAAAATATTCAGAAATATATAAATCAGCATGCTCCGGCAGATTCGGAACTTATTGCACGCAATAAGGTAATGGCAGCAGGAATCGTCAAACACTCACATGAGGCCCCGATATTTGTCGCTGTAGGCGCCGCCCATTTACCCGGTGACGAAGGTGTTATAGCACTTCTACGCAATGAGGGTTATACCGTGGAAGCGGTAACTGCCACCTTTACCGGAGTTGCAGCCAAGTTTCATATCGACTACAGGGGCATGACCTGGGTGGCACATCAAGATGATGATCTTGGTTATTCGATCGATTTTCCCGGATCACCTCTTAAAACGAGTATCTACGGCATACCTACCTGGATATTCCCTGATCTGGCTACGGAAAACTTTTATGGCATATACGTTATCCGACAGGGGACGAAGGAACATCCTGCCGATAAACAAAAGGTTTTCAATCAGGTCATCAAGAATTTAACCGACAAAAAAACCAGCCAACTGATTAGCCGGAAGGATGTTGTCATAAACGGCTTGGCGGGATTGGATATCGTCACCAAAAACAATCGCCAATACCAGCGTTCGGTGATGTTCGTAAAGAACAACATGTTGTATTACTTGTACCTGGGCAATCGCCTGAGTATTTTACACACCACATACGCCGACCGATTTTTCAACTCATTTAGGGCCATTAAAATCCCGGAAAAGGCACCAGCCAATTGGATCGATTTTAAGAGTGACACCGGGGCTTTCACCGTAAAACTGCCCGGGCATCCCGAAAGAACTGTCAAAGAAGTTGCTAACCCCAAAAAGCCCGGTGTAATGGTTAAATTAAAACTCTTTATAG
>JAICXZ010000203.1 GCA_025934475.1 Mucilaginibacter sp.
GAATTTTTGGAATGGTTTGTTTCTGTGGCCTCGGGCTCTTCCGGCGACTCATTCCTTGGCACACAGGGCGATGTTTGGGACACGCAATCGGATATGCTTTTTGCTATCATCGGCGCTATATCAATGCTCATCGTTATGTCGCGCTGGCAAGATAAAGCCCTTCGAAATCCAGAGTTAGCTTAAGCAGCAGGGCATTGTTTTTTATAATTTTCCACAGGTATTTTTGTTATATTAAATATGTATTTAAGTCAAAAGCAGGATATTATGTGTTGCTGATGTGCAAAATGTGGATAATTCCCGCTTAAATATTAGCCAAATGTTCCCGAATTTCAGTTTCAGTAATTAGAATAGAACTGCGGATGCTTGAGAACAATGTGAAATCGTTAGCCGAATTGCAAAAGGAAGCCGACGATATTCAATTAAAAATTCGGAGGCTTTTACTGAACAGTTACAGCTATGACGATGGCATAGCCGACCAACTCACCAAAATTGGGGTCATCGCTGACCTGCGCAAAAGATTTATCGCCCTGGAAAAAGAGATCAGGCTAAGGACTGAAGGGTAAGGCGCTGTCCATTGTTATTCAATCATTATGTTTTGCCGGCCCTATGTATGGCATTGCTTTGCTGATCTGTAAATAGGCCTCAGGATGCTTTTTGTCGTTGATGATGTATCTGTTAACGCCATTAACTGCGTTACGGCCGTATTTTACGGTATCATTTGGATTAGGCTGAAATGCACCGAGGTCCATCGACTTGATCCAATCCTGCTTAATAAGTTTCATTGAGTTTGTGTCTGCCATAAATTCCTTGTGCCTGGTTACAACCACCAATGCGATTGCCCGTCGGCCAATGTATTGCATCTGAGTTGTTTCGCCATGGGACGGAGTCAGAGGGAGGCTGCCATCGGAAGCGCTAATGCTTACTAATTGAGGCTGTTTTAACTCAGGTAATTCCAATTTTGATGCGGCGGGGATTGCCGAAAAAAGCCATTTTCGGTCTCCAGTTGGGGCAAACTCCCATTTATTGCCATTATCCCAACTGATAGCCAGCAGGGTCGACTCGACGCTGTAGGTAGCTTGCTCCAATTGAATTAATACCTTTTCGGGAACAACACTATAGGAAGTATCACCATATTTTACAATTTGGCTGGGGATGCCAATCGTAATTTCCTTTAGTTTGAAGTTTTGAGCTTTATTTTTCTTGTTATCATTTTCAATCGACCTAATCAAGCTATCTCTTCCCCCATGCACCCCGATATATTTGTAGTACATTAAACTTACTGTAGTTGATACATCGCCACTCAAAAAAGCATCTTTATACTTCTCAGCGGCGTTTTTGATTTTGTTTATTTGATCTTGTGCCGACGCGAAGGTTGAGAACGTTAACAAAGCAAGTGTGATAAAGCGGAATTTCATAGGTTGAAGATAGCTATTAAGCGGTTTGTCACCAATTGTAGCAGGTAAGTTATTTTATCTAACCGAATAAAATTTGAGGAGCCGCTTTGTAATTTTAGCGCATTAATACAGGCTCATGAAACAATACACGTCCATATCACTTGGAATTCTTCTTTGGTTAATTTCTGCTAGTTTCAGTTTCGCTCAAGACAAAGTATGGAACAATAAGCAATGTGCCGTTGTACTTACTTATGACGATGCTCTTGATATCGATTTGGATAATGTGCTCCCCGCTCTTGATTCGCTTGGATTGAAAGGAACCTTTTACCTCACAGGTTCATCGCCTGTGGTTAACAACCGGGTTAATGAATGGCGGGCCGCGGCACGGCATGGGCACGAGTTGGGCAACCACTCCCTGTTTCACCCGTGTGACGGTAGTCCGGCGGACCGAAGTTGGGTTACGCCTGAAACCGATCTGAGCAAATACTCTGTAACCCGTGCCGTCAACGAGATCCTGGCGACCAATACCTTGCTAAAAGCAATTGACGGAAAAGATGTCCGCACTTTCGCTTACCCCTGCGGCGATCTGAAAATTGGCAACGAGAATTTCTATGACAAATTGAAAAATGATTTTAGCGGAGCCAGGGGTACAAGCGATGGCATGCAAACCATCGACCAGGTGGATCTAAGCAATATCCGTTGTTATGCGATTAATGGCCAATCGGCAGAATATATGATCGACCTGGTGAAAAAAGCTCAACAAACCCATACACTGCTGGTATTTCTTTTCCATGGCGTAGGCGGCGGTCACAATATTAATGTGAGTCGGGGCGCCCATAGCCAGTTGTTGCATTATTTAAAGGATAACGAGAAGCATATTTGGATTGCGCCAATGGTGGATGTGGCTGAAAGGATTAAAGCATATCAGACCAAAAGCAAATAGAGGTAACTGCATAGCTAGTTTGTAGTTCCGATCCGGCGGGCTTTCAATGGCAGCCTTCAAGGGGTCTCAAAACTCCCCAACAAAAGTGGAATAATAATTGTCAAATTACGTGTAAACCACAGTAAAATAGCGTGTTTTAACGGGTGCTTGAATCGTTCGGCCTGCTTAAATTAGGGTAACAATTTAATCCCCCTGTTATATGAAAAAGCTTAAGTTTTTGCTGCTGGGGTTGCTGATGCCCTGGTATGCCTTTGGATGGAATTCTGTTGGTCACAGTACGGCTGGTGCCGTAGCATACTATTATCTTTTAAAAAACAACCCTGCTGTGTTGCAGAAGGTTTTGGCTACGCTGAAGTTGCATTACTGGTATAATACCCCGCACTGGAAAAGTTTGTTGGCGCAGCTGCCGGCTAATCAGCAAGATGCGGGCCTGTTTATGTTGGCGTCAACCTATCCCGATGACGCTAAAAATGATCCTGGTAATATGGATGGCGATTCGATCCACCGTATGTGGCACTTTATAGATTTTCCCTACGTACCCGCCGGCTCAACTGTAACGGGGCAGCCCCCGGAAACACCGAACGCTCAACAGAAAATCGCAGATTTTACCGCGAGCATTCCCCAGGAACAAGATTCGCCACAAAGGGCACTGGAATTGGCATGGCTGTTCCATATTGTTGAGGATATACACCAACCCCTGCATTGCGCCATGATGTTTAACGGAGCCTTTCCCAATGGTGATCTTGGCGGAAACTTCATCAAGATAAAACCAGTGGGTACTGCTAAAAACCTGCATGCCTACTGGGACGATCTCGTGGCTGGCAGTATTACCACCTATGCCACAAAGGCACAGGCTCTGCTAAAGAAATCAAAATATCAATTGAGCAAGCTTCCGGAATTAGCCGATACCGACCCCAACGACTGGATGTTTAAAGAAAGCTTTCCGGATGCGGTAAGTACCACCTATCAGAAAGACTCTATTAACTGGTCGCCAACTCATCTAACGACGTTAATGCCTGCCTATAAAAAAGCTGCATCGGCGCTGGGTGAGCGCAGGGTGGTTTTGTCGGGTATCCGACTGGCGCAATTGCTGGTTACCATGTACGGCAGCTAGTACCTTGGACTGACATTAACTGTTGATCTCAAACATTCCCAGCATGTGGGTGAGGCCATTTGCCGAATGCAAAGCCTCTGTCTGCTCCATAGTCATCTTTGCCGTTTCGGAGGCTCGGGCGCGCATCTGTTTTTCGTATGCAGCTATGGCAATGCGGCTATCAGGATAATCATTGCTCAAAAGGCATTCTGCTAATTCGAGTGCGTCCAGCATAGCCATGTTGACGCCCTCGCCTGCATAAGGTGGCATCAGGTGGGCTGCATCGCCGAGCATCGTCATATTGGGTAGCGCCTCCCAGGTCTGGTCAAAAGGCATGCAATATTGCGGCCGCGGGGTAAACGGCGTGCTGGCATTTTCATAAAGTTCGCTCCAGATATTGTCCCAGCCCAAATATTCCCGGATGAACCAGGCGTGTACAGCGCCTTTGCTCGAGAAATCGATGCTACTGTCATCTGCCCAGGTTTCAGATGTTTTGCAGCCGGTGTAAAACGCCAGACTGCCATCACCCTTTGAGCTTACTATCAACGACTTTTCATCGTCCAGGGCGAATATTTTGCCGCCGTTTAATAGTTTGTGAACGTTGGGGCTGTTATTTGCCGAATCATAAACAGCGCCCTCAACAGTTGTTACTCCGGAATAGAAAGGTTTGATGGGCGTAATATATTTCCTAAGTTTCGAATTTGCGCCGTCGGCCGCTATGATAATATCCGCAAATGCAGACGTGCCGTTTTTAAAGTCGATCTTGAATACGCCGTTTTGCTCATCAAGCGATACGAACTGGCTACCCCATACCACCGTATCCGGTTGCACCGAATCGAGTAAAATATCCCTTAGCGGGCCGCGGTCAATTTCGGGCCTTGAAAGGTCACCCTGGCCATTGATGGCGAAGCTATCATCAAAAAGTATATTGGCATGTTTGTCCACAATGCGGGTTTGGTCGGCACCCGGGCGATAATTTGCCCTAAACTCATTCATCAAACCGGCTCTTTCCAGCGCTTTTAGTCCTGAATCCTCATGAAGATCAAGCGTTGCTCCCTGCACCCGTACATGTCGGCCAGCGTCACGTTCATATACCTTTACCTCGGCGCCGTTCATTTGCAAAAGCCGGGCCAGTGTAAGGCCGCCGGGACCTCCACCGATAATTGCTATTTCTTTGTCTTTTATTGCTTTCATGGTTGGTAGTTTTAAAATGATCTGAAATTGGGTCTGCTCACCAGCGGCGAGAACGACCATGGTATCGAAGTCAGAATAAGCAGCAAACCAATGCTAAACCAGATGGCCATGGTGCGAAACTTTTCCTTGTCGGTTTGCCTTCGTTTAGCTTTGGCAGAGCCAATGGTAATTAGTGTGATCGCTATAAGCATCACCGTCACATGCTCCATCCCAAAGAATCGAATACCCCGTTCACGAACCGCAGTGCTGAAATTGTGCAAAAAGTAACTCACAATCGGGCTGATGAAATAAAGCCAAACACCAAGCACCAATTGAAGGTGCGCTGAAGTTGCAGCCGCCAGCCTCGCATAATGGTCGGTTCTGGTATATAACCCGTTAGAAAGCCAGCCGCGATATGCCCGGTATAAGGCAAAGATCAGGCTTGCCAGTACTAGCCAGCGAATTAATGAGTGAAGAGCTAAAAGTATTGCGTACATGTATTATCGATACCGTTTTATTAGGTAGACGAAGGACAAGCGCAAAGATTTTAAGCTTTGGGAAAAAAGTCGAAAAAGAATCGTTAACAAGATGTCATTTTACATGCCTTTGGTCGCATGCACCTTCGGTGGCACCGTTTGTAAATAGGCATAAATGGCGTCCACTTCTTCTGTTTTCAGCATCGAAAATTTGGGCATGGGTGGTTGTAATTCACGGTCAGGTGCTTTTCCTTCCATTAGAGCCGCTCTGAATTGTTCGGCAGTGTAGTTACCGATGCCGGTATTTTTATCAAATGTGATGTTAGACGCGGTTACCTTTTTTCCCATTGCACCTTTCAGCTCGGCGCCGCCTGCCAGGTATCCTTTCGTTTGATCGGGGTTAAGCAAGTTCAGCTTGGTCACTTTTTTGGAGTGGCAGTGGAAACAGCCCAGGTTATCCACTAGGTAATATCCCATGGCAACCTTGTCTGTCGGCAGTTTCACATCTTGCTTGTAAGCCAGCGGATCTGCATGCATATTCATATACATCTTGCCAATAAAGGTAAAATGTGTGAGTCCAACAGTAGTGTCCCCAGGACTAACAGCGGAATCACTCGACCGGAGATAGACGATGATGTCATTGATGTCATTATCTGCCATGTTGGGGCGGAGCATATATGCCAGGAAACGGCCGTCGCGGGCAATACCTGTTTTCAACAGGTACCTGATTTCAGCATCCGAATACTGCGGCGCTATACCATGACTTTTTGATTGCGTAAGATTGGCCGAATATACCTTTCCGGCTATCCCCGGTACGTCCTGGATCTGTTTCCCTATAAATTTGTGAACATGGTTATCATAATGACAGCCACCGCAGACCGCAAAAGTCAATTCTTTACCGCGTTCAAAAGCAGCATCGGAATGCGTTGCTTTGTATTGGGCCTTGGTTGTTTCGAACCTGGTTTTGCAACTGATAACGGTAGCAACGATCGCTAAGCTCAGGCCGGCGATCCATAAGAACTTTTTCATGGCTTTTTGATTTGGGGTGTAGGTGAACCGAAATATTAAACAAATATAATATGTTCTGGTTCACCAATATGAATAATATTTTTACAGGCCAAATCTATATGCCAGACGAAATTATTGCTGAAGCATGATGTGTCTCTTGAATTTTTCCGGACTTTATTTTAAGCCCTTTTTATTTTAATTTTATAAATTAAAATGGTAACTATATATGAGTTGGGACAAGATTAAAA
>JAICXZ010000291.1 GCA_025934475.1 Mucilaginibacter sp.
CGGTGCGATTGCCATACAAATGAGTGTTTTCCATCACCTTTGCCGCCCATCAAATACAATGTCTGACCATCGGGCGAGAAAGTCGGTGCGGCATAGTGAGCAAACAATACAAAAGGGCCGTTCCATTTGCCACGCTCATATTTAAAATATCTTGTTTTTGTTGGGTTGCTATTAAACCACGTATTGCTGCTGGGATAGTAAAACTCTTTGCCATCAGCAGAAAAAGCTACCCTGTCGAATGGGAAGGTGTCTCTTTTCATCAATAAGTTTTCAGCGAAAACTTTGGGCGTATCGCCGGGCGGGGTTTGCCCCAGGTAGGCATCTTTGCTTTTCCAGAACTTACCCTGGGCGTGTAGCGACAGGCCCAAGCAGGTGGAAAGGGCATATAATAATAATAGCTTTTTCATGATCTTCATTTCGAATAATTTGCTCGCAATTAGTTGCACTACTCAAACTTAGATCAAGCGTAAAAAATGGTCAATTCATTTTCAGTTCAAGTTTTTTCAAGTTTCATCGGGCTGACAAATACCCCATTAAAATATCAAAAAATTAATCTGCCCGCCTGTAACAATCGATACTTGCAATGCGTCTGTTTTAATAGACGTATCTTAGAATATATTAAGCCATCGAATGAGCCACTCCGATCTCAAACAATTGCTCCTGATCATCGAGCGTCAGCTCGACTGGGGTAACCCGTCCGAATGGCAAAGCAGGGACTTTGAGATACTGAATGAACTGATACTCGAGAAGACTAAGGTTTCGCTCAGCGCTAGTACCCTGCGTCGCATTTGGGGCAGAGTGGAATATAATCACCTGCCCAGCGGCACCACGCTGGATACGCTGTCGCGGTTTGCAGGATTTGATAATTGGCGGGCATTCACCAAGCGCAATGGATCAACACTTCTGATAGCCGAACCACCCGCTGCACCAGTTGCCAAACCAAGTTCGGCGCCAAGGCCATGGTTTAAGGTAGTGTTGTTCGTTGCCGCAGTTGTTATATCGGGTATGGCCGGCATTTTTATGAAGAAAGCCGATCCGCCCATCAACAAAGACAAGTTTACTTTTTACAGCCACCCGGTTACCCGCAGCATACCTAATTCGGTAATCTTTACTTATGATGCCAGGGTTAGCCCGACCGATTCTGTTTTCATCCAGCAATCCTGGGACCCGCAGGCGCGTTCCAAAGTGGATAAGGATAAGCACCAGTTTACGTCCATTTATTTTCGGCCGGGTGTTTATCACGCCAAACTCGTAGTCAATAACCAGATCGTAAAAGAACACAGGCTTATAATACCCACCGATGGATGGCTTGCCCTTATCGGTCATGAGCCGGTGCCTGTTTATCTAGACAAAAAAGAATTCATGTATCCTGACAGGCTGCAGGTAGCAGTTCCGGTAATCACGCAAAAAAATATTCCGCTTGACCCCGTGGCGCCCTATGTGGAGTTTTTTAACATCGGCAATTTTAAACCGGTATCCCTGCAGAACTTTTCGTTCAGTACGTTGATCAAGGATGATTTTGAGCACGGTTCGTCACCCTGCCAGGCCATCAATGTTTATTTATTTACGGATGGCTATCCCATTATTATTCCTATGTCGAAGAAGGGTTGTGTATCCGATATCAGTGTTTTAAATGGCTATGATTTCTCTCGCGGAAAGACAAATGATCTATCTGGTTTTGGCGCTGATATGTCGCAATGGCAAAAGCTTGGCTGCAAGGCCAACGGCAATAAAATTGAATACTATGTGAATGACAAACTGGTTTTCACCACACCGATGCCTCCGTACAAAGCCAACATTGTAGGCATGAGTTTCGGTTTCCAGGGGACAGGGGCCGTTAAAGAGGTTCGATTAAAAGATGGCGCTCAAACTACATTTCAGGCTTTCTAATCTAAATCTATATAATATGACTAAGTATATCATCCTTGTTCGCGAACCTGATGGCCGGGCGGACCAACCTACCGAAGAACAACAAAAAACGCATCGCGCGAACTGGAACAAATGGTTTGAAAAATACGGCAAAGCCGGGAATTTTTTAGGCGGCAGCGCCTTATCGCTTAATGGCAAAATGATCAAAGGCCCTGAGGCCATGATTGTAGACGATATTCACAAAGTAGACACCGAAATAATAGGCGGTTATTTATTGATACAAGCGAGTGATCTGGATTCAGCTGTGGATATCGCCAGGGAAATACCGGTATTTGAAGTAGACGGTTACCTTGAGGTGCGTGAACTAATGGTAACCGATTAAGAGTATTCCTGCGCAAGCATGGAACGAAGCAACCCCAAACCGGGAAGGTATTTGGATTTGAAAGCTGCCCCGCCGGCCGAGGTTACTCCGTTCCCTGCCTGCGGCAGGTAACTGCGAGGCATTATTATTCTAATCGGCCGCTTTTTACGGCTTGCTGTAGGTTTGACACCCTGAACTTTGGTGTGTAAAGTTTGTTGGCCAGCTTTTTCACCCAGGTGTACCTGTATCCGAAAACAGACTTCATCATCTCTACTGTTACAGATCCTTTCGGGTAACCGTATTTGTACCACGTAAATCTTGAATTGTCGACACGAAATGTATCGATAAATTCGGCCAGAAAAAGATCCATCTCGATGTCGAAAATATCAAGGTCAAGATCGATACTAGTATCAACAGTCAGCGCATCCGGATCAACCTTAGCAATCCGGTACCGGTCACAATAACCGGTAATAAACTCTTTTAATTCGGGCAAAACTTCTTCCATCTGCATGCTCCTGGATGATCAGTCTGATTATAAGACAACGCTTTTTTAATACAGGTTGCATGCGGTTTAGAAATATTTTAAAAAAATCGAGTTCCGGACCAAACAAAAAAGCGCTCCGGTCTTGATTCCGGAACGCCTTTCTTTAAGATCAGTCGATATTTTAATTATTTTTTACTCCAAGTTGATGCCCTTCAAAATCTAGCAGGTATGCAACATTGGTAAAAAAGTTTAAGCTTAAAACAGATACATCGCTACCTGAATATTTTGGATTCTCGATATAAGTGAGGTTATTATCGGCGGCTGTTGTGAATGAATAGTCAAATCCGGCGGTGGTAGATATAGAAACAGGTGTACCAGCGGCAAGCAGCACAGGAGTGGTATTTGTCGCTGTCTTATCCTCCAAATAGCTATATGGTTCGGTTCCAGTATCAAACAGCACGCTCGTCGATACAGATTTGCCACTATAGTTAAGCGTTGCCGTAAAGATAGGAAGATAGCCCTCCCCCTGAACAAATGACATCGGATGCATGATGTACCCGCCGCCCGAAAGGTCGGACGAAGTGAGCCCCAGCGTGATTGCTTTGACAAACGTTCCGTTGTAGGAATAATTGGCCGTACCCAGGGCGTCTATTTTGAACCCTTTGGTTAGGCCGGTTCCCGGATCGAAATAACTGAACGGGCTTGTAATGTAGGCACCATTTTTAAAAGTCAAATCGTACTCAGGTGATACACCGAATACATCGAAATCGTGAGCGGCGAACGCTGTTCCTTTTGAGTCAAGAGCTTTGTAGTATAAAAAGAATGGAAGCCGTTTAACCGATATGTTCCCATTTGCATCACCGATGGTTACATTGGCATAAGCCAGGTTGCCGTAAACCTTATCAGTTGTGGCGTTATCATCGCCATAGGCTATCGTGTCGGCCCATTTGGTAATGGTTATGCCGTCAACAACGGTTGAATCCCCGGTAAAGTTAAATCCGCTACTGGTGATCATATTTGCCGGAAGAATTCCATTGGCGTCAATCACTAAACCACCAGACCCTGTATCAAACACCAGGTCGTAATTGATGGACTGCGTTCCCAATTTCGTAACCGGTTCGAGTAATACTTTGTAAATGGAGGAGTCGACCTCATAAAATCCCAGTTTGGTCGGTGTTCCGACCGGGGTTACGCCGCCGTTATTGTTTGTTTTTGAATCCTTTTTGCAGGACACCATAAACAGAAACAGGCAGGGAATAGTTAAAACCAGCGCATTGCGCAGTAGGTAGCGTCTTGTCATCATATCATTAGGGGCAATATTGGCTATAAACTTCACTTTTCCCAATTTATTATACGGTATACGGATACCGTAACCCTAAAGTAACCAATTGCCCTAAAATATTTTACAAAAATAGTACAACGTTGTTTGATCTGAAATTTATTATTGCAATAGATTTTTCAGCAATGAATATAAAAGTAATAGCTTTTGATGCCGATGATACCCTATGGGTAAACGAGCCTTACTTCCAGGCTACCGAAAAAAAGTTTTGTGAACTGATGGAGGAGTTTTTGCCGCACCAGGATATTTCGCGCGAACTATTAAAGATTGAGATCGCCAACCTGGCGCTGTATGGGTATGGTATCAAGGGGTACATCCTTTCGATGATAGAAGCTGCGCTGAAGATATCGGAGAACACCATCACCATCGGGGCCATCGAAAAGATCATCGGATTCGGTAAAGAATTGCTGAACGAACCGCTTGAGCTGCTTGACAATGTAAAAGAAGTACTGGAGGAACTAAAAGGACGCTATCGTATCGTTGTAGCAACCAAAGGTGACCTGCTGGACCAGGAGCGAAAACTCAAAAAATCGGGACTGAGCCATTACTTTCACCATATTGAGGTGATGTCGGAAAAGGGTGAGGACGATTACCTAAAACTGATCAGGCACCTGGATATACCACCGGCCCAATTCATGATGATTGGCAATTCTTTAAAATCTGACGTCATCCCGGTAATCAATATCGGGGGACATGCAATTCATGTACCCTATCATACCACATGGGCGCATGAACATGTGGAGATTACGTTGGAACATGAAAACTTTAGGCATGTGGAACAGTTGAAAGAAGTGTTGCCTTTGCTTCTATCCGAATAATATCGAATAATGAATGTCGAATATCGTACGCCGAGTACCTTCGGTGTTCGATATTCCTAAATTTCTTTTTCAAGCACCATAAGTTCTATATGCTCCTTCGGTATGCCAAATTTTTTGGTGTCGTGGAATGGTTCTCGTTTGCCGGTATCGATGTATCCCCGGCGTTTGTACCATTCGATAAGCTCGGCGCGGGTGGTGATAACGGTCATAAAAATCGTTTCACAATCGAGTTTGGCAGCCGATACCTCTGCCTGATGTAATAACTGGCGACCAATACCGTTAGCCTGTAATGTTGGCGAAACGGTAAGCATCCCCAGGTAAAGTCTCCTTCCCTCCCGCTTTTGCAGATATACACATGCAATTATTTTTCCTTCGCCGTTGGTATATTTCAGGATGGTGGTGTCTCCCGCTTCAAGATACTCGGCCATTGTAG
>JAICXZ010000210.1 GCA_025934475.1 Mucilaginibacter sp.
TACGGCGCTTGCCTTCAAATGAGAAAGGAGTGGTGATGATACCTACTGTCAGGATATCCATCTCGCGGGCAGCTTTGGCAATGATAGGGCTTGCGCCTGTACCTGTACCACCACCCATACCAGCTGTAATGAACAGCATTTTGGTGTTGGAACCCAGCATTAATTTAATGTCGTCGATATTCTCAATAGCCGAGTTTTTACCCACTTCCGGGATCGAACCGGCTCCCATTCCCTCGGTTAAGCTGGCACCCAACTGCACTTTGTTAGGTATAGGGCTCAATTCAAGAGCCTGTGCATCCGTGTTGCAAATAATGAAGTCAACACCGGTTATACCTTGCTTGTACATATGGTTTACCGCGTTACCGCCGCCGCCGCCAACGCCAATTACTTTGATGATGGACGACTTTTCTTTTAACATCTCAAACTGCATATTCCTTATTCTCAGCTAAGTGTGAACGACCAATAATTAATTTAACCTATCTGTAATATTACCTCTTTTTCAACAACGTTTTTCCACAATTGTCAATATTGTGGAAAAGTCGCTGATTGTGAATAAATAGCGCTTTTTATTTAAGGAAATCTTCGTCCTTAATATCGTCTTTGATGAATTTACGGCCCGTTTCGAGCAGCTTTCCAAACAATCCGTGGCGCTTATCTTCAGTGTATTTTGCCTTATCCTGTTTAATAGTTGTATTCATTGGCACTTCATCATATTCTATCTTCTGAATGCCTTTTATCAGCAAACCGATACCCGTAGCGAAGGTCGGGCTTTGCAATTCCTCATACACCGGCTTCGGTAAAACCTCATTCTTAGCCAGGTGCTCATTCGGATATCCTACGCGGCAATCCAAGCCGGTTACGTATTCAACAAGCTGCGGCAAATGCTTCAATTGGGCACCACCACCGGTGATCACGATACCGGCAATCAGCTTTTTCTCGTAGCCCGATGATTTGATCTCGTAGTAAACATGCTCAATAATCTCTTCCATCCTTGCCTGTATCACATAAGCCAGGTTCTTTACCGATATCTCTTTCGGTTCGCGGCCGCGCAGGCCGGGAACACATACAATCTCATTTTCTTTATTTTCCTCAGCCAATGCCGAACCGAATCTTACCTTCAGTTGCTCTGCAATGTTGCGCATCACCGAACACCCTTCGCGGATATCTTCAGTAACGCTGTTACCGCCAAATGGGATAACGGCCGTATGGCGGATTATCCCTTCGTGGAAAATGGCTACGTCGGTAGTACCACCACCCACGTCTACCAGCACCACACCGGCTTCTTTTTCTTCATCGCTTAATACTGACTCAGATGATGCCAGCGGCTCCAGTATCAGTTCCTGGCTTTCCAGTCCGGCTTTGTTAACGCACTTCACAATATTCTTGATTGCGGTCACCTGACCTGATATGATATGGAAATTCGCTTCCAGGCGCACACCGGCCATACCGATCGGGTCCTTTATACCCGGCTCGTTATCCACGGTAAACTCCTGTGGCAGCACATGGATGATCTCCTCGCCCGGAGGCATCACCAGGTTGTACATATCCTCCACCAGCTTATCGATATCCTTGCGGCTGATCTCATATTGCAAATCGCGACGGGTTATTAAACCACGATGTTGAAGGCTCTTGATGTGTTGACCTGCAATACCTACGTTCACTACCTTCACGTCCACATTGGATTGTGAGCCGGCAATCTCAATTGCCTGGATAATACCCTGCACGGTTTTATCTATATTAGATACCATACCGCGGGTTACCCCTGCTGATTCGGCTTTGCCCGTTCCCAACACCTCGATCTTGCCGTTCTTGCTCCGGCGACCAACGATGGCGCATATTTTGGTGGTTCCGATGTCTAACCCAACTACAATCGGTGCGCTTTTTTCCTGAGTCGAACTTTTGTCCATTTTAGTTAATTATTTGCGATGTATCCTGTTTAAGTTTAAGCGAATCTTGATGGGCAACAGCCTTCAGCGAATCCTTTTTGAAGTTGTCGCTCTTTACACCAACAACCTGGTTGGCGTATTTTATATTAATAATTTTATACCTGTCCCACCCCACCTGCGGCATTGCCTTTTTATAAAATGTAAGCAGGTTGCTAAATTTCGATTCAAGTGAATCGGCATTGCCCAACAATATCCGGTTGGTGCCAACCCTGGGTATTAGCTCTATCTGATGATCCTGATCTACATATATCTCTGCGATCTGTGCGCTCCACAATGAATCACGACTGATAAAGTCGGCAGTTTTATAAACCTGTTTTATAATATCCGTATGCATTGTATCCAGCTTGCCCCCAAATACCTCGTCGATATAGCCGTTTGCAGCTATCACCTTTGCGGTGAAATTATCCGACAATGGAATCTTAAGGCCATGTTGATCGATATAGAAATTCTGGTCGAACTGGTTCACAACCCGCAACACCGGCTGCCGCTGGCTTATCTCTACCCTGATCACTCCATCCATATCCGCATAAACTGTAGCCGATTCGATAAACGGATTGGCCTTCAGCCGTTGCTCCAGATCTTGAATATTGATCGCCTCTAATTTGCGGCCGATCAATTTATGGCGATGTATTTTGAGGATATTATCCACCTCTTCCCTGTCAATGAAATACTGATTACCAGGGATAGATACCTTAACATCCTTGCAAACCACACCAGATTTCTTAAACTCAATGAAACCCATCAGCACGGCCAGGCCGCCCAGACTTACCGTCCAGGCAAAACCAATAAAGATATGCCGCCAGATGCGTTTCTTAAACATTTTCCAATACGTTTTTAAGTGGATGTACCAGCTGATCGATGTCGCCTGCGCCTACAGTTAAAAGTAGTTCAGGTTTTTCAATTCGCACAAGATCAACGGCTTCTTGTTTTCCACATTTCCGTTTATTCAACAATTCCATTCGTTCAAGGATCATATCGGAGGTTACGCCTTCCATCGGCAACTCCCGCGCAGGATAGATGTCGAGCATGATCAGTTCGTCAGTCATATCAAGTACTTCGGCGAAGCCATCGGCAAAATCGCGGGTGCGGCTATACAGGTGCGGTTGAAAAATTGTTGTAAGTTTTTTGTTTGGATACAATTTCTTTACCGAAGTGATAGCCGCCCGCAATTCTTCCGGGTGATGGGCGTAGTCGTCTATATAAATATGTTCCTTTGTCTTTACTATATATTCAAAGCGGCGCTTCACCCCTTTGAATGAAGCCAGCGCTTTTTTGATTAATTCTGGTTCAACCTCGAGCTTCAGAGCTACTTCAATTGCGGCCGTGGCGTTCTCAACGTTGTGCAATCCTGCAATGCCAAGTTCAATATCGTTTATGGCGATGCCGTCATTCTTGAAATCGAAGCAAAACGTTCCGTCTTTAATTCGGATGTTTTGCCCTTTTACATCGGCTGGTCCCTGAGCACTATAAGTAGTCCCAATTGTTAAAGGCAGATCCTCATGGAAGATTAGCGTACCACCTGGTTTTATCTGCGATGCAAACTGGATGAACGAATTGGTAAGCTGATCGTGATTACCATAAATGTCCAGGTGATCCGCATCCATCGAGGTGATCACCGCGATATCAGGGTAGAGAGTCAGGAATGATCGATCAAATTCGTCTGCCTCCACAATTACAATATCATTTTTGCCAAACAATACATTGCTATTGTAATTCGACGAAATGCCACCCAAAAACGCCGAGCAATCTTTGCCAGAATCTTTCAGGATGTGGGCGATCATACAAGACGTTGTCGTTTTGCCATGAGTACCGGCAACCGCCACGGTGAACTTGCTTTTGCTGATCATCCCCAGCACCTGTGAGCGTTTAAATAACTCAAATCCTCTGTTACGAAAAAAATTATAAATAATAGAATTGCGGGGGATAGCAGGTGTATAAATAATTAAAGTGCAACTATCAGGCGTTTGAAAACTCATTGGAATAAAATCCTCACGGTCATCAAAAATCACCCTGATACCTTCATTATGCAATTGGTCGGTAAGATCGGTCGGTGTCTTATCGTAACCGCAAACAATACAGCCTAAATGCGCAAAGTAGCGCGCCAGGCCGCTCATGCCTATGCCGCCTATGCCTATCAGGTATACCCGTTTTATGTTTTGCAGTTCCATTTCTTTAATTGATTACGCCGATCCTTTTAGTCCATAGTCCATGGTCGATAGTCCATAGTTTTTATTATTTATTCGTCTACACATCTGCATATCCGCACATCTCCTAATCTCTAATTAACTAATCTCTAGTCTCTATTATCCCAAACACTTCCTTCGCTATATCCGTATCCGCATCAGGCAGGGCCAGTTTGCTGATATTTTCGCTTAATGTTTTGCGCAGTTTATCATCTTCAAGCAGTTCCAGTGCTGCTGTAACCAATTTGCGATTGGCTTTGCGGTCCTGTATATACTCGGCTGCGTTCTCCTGCACCAATGCCTTTGCATTCTTAGTCTGGTGGTCTTCAGCCACGTTGGGCGAAGGCACCAGGATCACAGGCTTGCCAACAATACATAGCTCGGCTATCGTACCCGCGCCCGCCCTCGAAACAATAATATCCGCTGCGGCATAAGCCAGATCCATTCTATTCAGGAATTCCAGTATCCGAATATTCGGATTGTAATTCTCGCCCAGTACATGGATGATGTTCTGGTAGTAATGCTTACCCGTTTGCCAAATCACCTGTACATCGCTTTCGATGATGTGCTCCAGGCCGTTTAGCATGCTGTCATTCAAAGTGCGCGCACCCAGACTGCCCCCTACAACCAGGATCGTTTTTTTATTAGGCGAAAGCTTAAATTCTTTAAGAGCTTCCTCACGCTTTCCGGCAATATTCACCGATTCGCGCCGAACGGGATTGCCGGTCTTTACAATTTTATCCTCAGGGAAGAACGCCTCCATGCCATCAAATGCCACGCATATCTTCTCAGCCTTTTTGCCTAAACGTTTATTGGTGACACCGGCGAACGAGTTTTGCTCCTGTATCAAACAAGGCACATTCTTCATCGAAGCGGCGTATAACAACGGCCCCGAAGCATACCCCCCAACACCCACCGCTGCATCAGGCTGAAATTCATTAATGATCTTCCTCGATTTGATGATGCTGCCAATCAACTTAAAAGGCAGCAACAGGTTTTTCAGGATCGATCCTCTTTGAATTCCTCGTATATCTAACCCTACAATTTCATATCCAGCGGCAGGCACCCTTTCCATCTCCATCCGGCCCAAAGCACCCACAAATAAGATCTCGGTCGATGGATCAAGCTTCTTCAGCGCGTTGGCTATGGCAATCGCCGGGAATATATGCCCGCCGGTACCACCACCGCTGATAATTATCCGTCTATTCTTTCCTGATTCCACCTTTTATATAGTCATTAAGTCATTGGTCATTAGGTCATTTTTTACCTTGTGCCAACTTTACAACATTTCAACCTTTCAACTTTACAACCGACTAGGCGGTCGCCACTTCCACTTCCCGTATCTCTCCCACTACTACTTTCTTAGGCTCATCTATATCTCTGCTTACCGACAGGATGATACCGAAGGCCACACTGGTAAACAGTATAGACGTACCACCCATACTTACCAGCGGTAATGGCACACCTGTTACTGGCCCCAGCCCAACAGCCACCGCCATATTAGCGAAAGCCTGTATTGTCAAACTAAAGCTCAACCCGGCTGCCAATAATGCACCGAAGGCTTTTGGCGCCCTGGTGACTATTTTGATACACCGATACAGAAGGAACAGGTATAAACCTATTATCGCCAGTCCGCTGATCAGACCGCCCTCTTCGATAATTACCGCATATATCTCATCCGAAAATGCCTCCGGCAGATAATTCTTCTGTTCGCTGTGTCCTAATCCCCGGCCAAGTATGCCGCCATTTGCGATAGCCATTTTAGCATGATCCGACTGAAACGACTTATCTGGATTTGCTTTCTCGGGATGCAGGAACGTTTGCATACGCGCCTTGTAAACATGGCGACGAGGCCCCAGGAAAACTACTCCGGCAAGCAAAACGGCGCCCGCCAAACAAGTAATACCAATTTGCTTGATACTGATCCTGCCGATGATGAGCAACAAGATGCTTACCCCAAACAACATCAAGGCGGTCGACAGGTTTGCCAGGGCGATCAATATAAACACCAAACAAACCGTGCCCATAATGGGGATGA
>JAICXZ010000019.1 GCA_025934475.1 Mucilaginibacter sp.
AATACCGATACCATGATCGCTAACGGTGATCAAATATTGGTTGTTGGTCACTTCAGTATCCAGTTCTATGATAGAATCCTCTGGTGAGTATTTTATTGCATTTGACAAGAGATTTATAATGCAATTATGCAGTAAGTTCTGATCTAATATCACCGAACTCGTTGTGCCGGTATGCTGATAAACGATTTGCTGTCCTAACCTGGCTACCATCTCCATTTCGTCTCTTATCTCTTCCGAAAATTTGACCAGGTCGAATTCTGAAAGATCGGCCTTGACTTTTCCGGAATCCAGCTTTTCAAGCGACAGGAAATCATTAAGTATACCGGTCAAATTGCTGACAGCGTTTTTTATTTTATTTACGTGTTTGTGTATGTTTTCAATGTCTAATGTTTCCGCATATTTTTTGATGAGGGAGCTTGACAGCTTAACAGCGCTCAATGGCGTGCGGAATTCATGTGAGGCCATAGATACAAACCGGCTTTTTAGCTGGCTCATCTGTTTTTCATTGGTCAAAGCCTCATTCAGATTTTCCTGGGTTTCTTCCAGGGTTACAATAGTATCCGACAACATTTGGGTTCTTTCTTCCACCTGTTTTTCCAGTTGTGAAGCGTGCTGCTTAAGCTGGTCATCTGCAGCCTTCTGCCTCGTAATATCGCGAGCGATCTTAGCTTCACCGATAATCAGCCCTTTTGAATTACGGATAGGTGAGATAGTGAGCGAAATGGGTATTTGCGTGCCGTCCTTGCACAAACGAAAAGTTTCAAAGTGTTCGATTTTTTCGCCTCCGGATATTTTCTTAATAATAAATTTCTCTTCGTCTAACTTTTCCGGCGGAATGATCAAACTAATGTGCCGGCCCAATGCTTCAGCTTCAGAATACCCAAACAGCATTTCGGCCCCATGATTCCAGCTTGTAATTATCCCCTCGAGCGTTTTGCTGATAATCGCATCATCCGACGATTCAATGATCGCAGCCATCATGGCCTGATGTACCCCGCTTTTTTTCTGCTCGGTAATATCAAGAAGTGTATTTATAGTGCCGGTAAAATTGCTCAATTCGTCAAATGTCGGAACGGACGAAATAAGGACATCGCGCCGATTCCCATCTGGCCGTTCAATTTCAAACTCGGCGTTAGATATTACCCGTTTTTCCTGAACGACAATTACAACCGGGTGTTCGTCATTTGACAAAAGGCTCCCGTCACCATCAAGAGTACGATAGGCGCCCGACCATTTTTCGGTACCCAAATCGGGGTTGCGGCCCCAAAGCAGTGCCGCCGACTCGTTAAATGATGTCAGGTACCCTTCCTCGTTGCAGGTATACACCGCCACGGGAAGGTTATCATAAGGATTAACAGAAATTGAATTTACCATCGCTCCATTGGGTTTGGAGTTCCACAGCTGAATCAGGGCGCGGTGATATACGCAGTGGTTAACGTTTATGAAACTTTAGTTAAATATACGCACAATTATTTGTATTTCCCTAATTATTTTGTACCGCAATCAATACTTGCACGCATTGCATGTTGTTTGTCAGTTATTTAAATGACAGATGTCACGTTTAAGCTGAGTTTAAAACCGAAAATTTGGCTAGAATATTTGAAATCATGAAAAAAACATTTTACATATTGGCAATTGGTCTTGTTTTCGGGCTGAATTCCAGCGCTCAGAATCTTACTTTGGGTTTTCGCGGGGGGATTAGCATACCGAACCTTACCGCAGGAAGCGGCAATCAAAACCCTTTAAATACCGGTTACAGTTCGAGACTGGGCCCTGAGGCGGCAGTATTTGCTGAATTTAAATTTTCGGACTTATTTTCACTGCGGCCCATGATCGAATACTCCTCCCAGGGCGGTAAGAAAAATGGATTGCAGGCTTTCACCACACCCGATGAATTAAAGGCAATGTTTCCACCAGACCAGGCACCCGACTATTTGTATGCTAACTATAAGAGCGAGGCCAAATTGAATTATATATTGCTGCCTGTCCTGGCCAAATTTGGCTGGAACGTTAAGAATTCACCGTTCCGGATTTATGTTGATGCGGGGCCGTTTGTAGGCTTGCTTCTGTCAGCGCACCAGGTTACCAGCGGCCAAAGTGAGTTTTATACAGACCCGGCCGGTCAGCAACCTTTACCGGGTGGCGCTCAATCATTCAATGGTAACACCAATGTTCGCAACTCGCTGCACCGGGCTAATGCTGGTATCGAGGGTAACCTCGGGGTTAGTTACCGGATAGGGAAAGGAAGTATTTTTGTCGAGGGCGGAGGCAACTACGGATTCTTTAACATCCAAAAAAATGCCGTGGATGGTAAAAACGAGACCGGAGCTGCAATAGCGACGGTTGGCTACAGTTACCGGTTTGGCAAATAATTTGAATTATGTTACGGGCTTTTTTCCCAATAGTGTTTGCACACTCCTGGCGATTAATTCCTTTTATCCTTTTTGTATGCCTCACATTTTCTCTTTTCTTAACCGCTAGCGGACAGCGCATAGATTCTAAACAGAAGACGACTGACAGTTTATACAATAATAAACCAAAAAAAAGATTTGGCCGGGCGGCAACGGAGCTAGGCCTTGGGGAGGTTGTACCCCTGTTCGTTGATGATTATGTTTCCCGACAGTCCTGGGCCGATATTTCCTTTAAAACGATAAGCTACAATTTAAAGCCTTCAAGCTGGACGTGGGACTATGATCAATTCCAGGTGAACGAGATCGGACATCCTTTTCATGGCAGCATTTTTTTTAATGCCTTCAGATCAAACGGGTATAATTTCTGGCAGTCGGCGCCGGCGGCATTTGCTGGGAGTTACTTGTGGGAGACCTTTGGCGAAACGCAGACCCCTTCCATCAATGACTTTATTACCACCAGCTTTGGCGGTGTTATGCTTGGCGAAGTGAGCCACCGTATGGCAAATAAGCTTATCAACAACAGGAGTCGCGGTGTTAAACGCCAGGCATCTGAAATTTTTGCTTTCTTCATCAACCCTTCCAATGGTCTTAATCGCTTGCTGGACGGAAAATGGGGCAAACCACCTGACAAGGCTTCATTGACCGATTCTTCGAAAATGGAGGCCGAGCTGGACCTGGGCCTGCGTAAATTTAATGTAAATAATAAAGATGTATTCCGGGATGGACATTTTGGGCCGTATGGGCGATTACGGCTGTCGTATGGCTCGCCGGAAGACTGTTTGAAGGAGCCTTTTAGCAATATTTCTATCATTATCGAAGCCGGCAAGGATGATAGTTCAAAGCTGAATATGGTAAATCTGTACGGTTCGCTGACAGGTTGGAAGATATATGCACAAAACAATACACACCTGGCAGTGCTTTCAGCCAACTTTGATTATATTAATAATGAAGCTTTTTATTACAGCGCTGAAGGCGTAAGAATGAATCTCTTTTCAGAATTTGACCTTTCATCCAGGTTTAAAATCAATACCTCGGTTGGAGGAGGCGGACTAATCCTGGCGGCTATACCCGATCATTATACTTATAATAGCCGTAATTATGACTATGGCCCCGGCATATCTTATTACGTATCCGTTAAACTAAACTTTACTAAAAGACTGTTTTATAATATCGCCTATCGTGGTGGATGGATGTCGACCGTTAACGGTAATAAATCTGACTATCTGCTCCATGTATTAACGCATATCTTAGGAGTCAATATAGTAGATAAGCTCTCGGTTACGGCTGAAGAAGGCTATTTTAACCTTCATGGGACGTACCGGCATTTTCCACCGGTTAACAAGACGTATCCATATCTCAGGTTGGCATTCAGTTACAACGTCAATTTGTGAACTTCTTTAAGCCCATCCTGCAATTTAAAACAACGGCCCAGCCAACGAAAAATATAGCGAACGCAAACAAGGCTCATTATCTGATATTTTATGTCAGCAAGCCCGGCGCCATTTAGCACTACTGTACGCATCCGCAAGATAAGTGCGGATCAGCTTTATATAGCGATCCACATTTGATTTAGCGGACGCATTCGATTTTTTTTCAACTCCTTTTTGAGCAACAATCATTGCTACTTTCGCCCTGATATTGGCCCGGTATAACTTGAAATATCGGAATACAATATCCGTATCCTTTGTCACAGGAATACCCGAAAACTCCACATAATCTTTATAAAACTGATCGCTCAGATCGCTGCGGCCATAAGATTCAAGGTCCATACATAAAAAAGCAACCTCGTCAAGAATGTCTATTCTGCGCATGTCATCGTTAAACTCAATGCAATCAAACAGTACCGGGTCCCGGTATAGAAAAACGTTTCCGGTGTGAAGGTCGCCGTGCACATCACGGATATATCCAGCCGCCTTGCGCCTCAATAGCATATCGCCGTACTGCTGCAAGAGTCTATCTGAATAAGTTACAGCCTGTTCAATCAGGTCTTTGTAATTTTCATCCTGCTTGTAATTCCCCTCCTCTGTATCACTGAATCTGCGTTGCAATGAACCGATATCATATTCGCCCGAAATCACGTCGGCATGCCGATGAAAAGCAGCAAGCTTTTTAGCAAGTGACGAAATCATCCCGGATGTGATCTTACCGGATTGCACCAGTTTGTTCATTTGAACATTGCTGTTCATACGTTTCATTACTACGGCATAGTCGACGATATCGCCCTGAGGGTCAAAACTCATCATCCCGTTTTTTTTAAACACCGGCGTTATGCCGACATACATTTTGGGCGCCAGCCTTTGATTGAGCTGCAATTCCCTTAAGCAAAAGTGTTTTCGTTTTTTAAGTGTTGAGAAATCCAGGAAGGAAAATTTGACGGGCTTTTTGATTTTGTAGGCATACTTTCTGGTCAATATCACCCAGGATATATGCGTTTCGACAGGTCTGGTTCCCTGAATTTGGTTGGCAGCATTGATAGAATCACACAAAATGTCAATCTCTTGTTGCTTCATGATAGATACCAATGAACAACAGTGCCTCAGTCAGCATTTCTTCAGGAGCCTGCGCGTCTGAGTGCACAATAAGGTGATAATCACACATTGGTTCAAATTGCTCCCTTATCTTCAGGTAAACGTCATAGCCGGCATCGCTTTCTTCTCTTTTTCTGCTAATCCTTTCGCGTATAACCTCTTCGTCAGCCTTCACTTCGATAAAATGCGGAATCAAATGCATCACCTGTGCTGTGTAAGAAATTTTTTGGCGCAAGCTTTCTTTATAATAAGTTCCGTCGAGGATCACTGAATCGCCATTCTTTATTGCCTCCATCGCTATTTTTAGCATTTCGGTATACACCTTTTCTTTGGCGCTTTCAGTATACTTTCCGCGAAGTAAGAAGTCTTCACGAATGACGTCGCTGTTAATAAGACGCGCATCGGTGGCAGCAGATAGTCTTTCAGCGAAAGTTGATTTACCGCTGCCCGGCAATCCGAAAACTACGATAAGTTGCGGGTGCCGTTCAATCGTTTCGTTATTCTTTTTCTTCATTGTGCTAATTTTATTTGCGATTAACTTCAATACAAGTACCCGGCTTGCTCCATCAACGATGAGAGATGAATAAAGGCGTTTTTAATTCGTACATTAATAAATCAGCCATGCTTGGTTTGAGCCAGCGCGAGATTTCACTTCTTTGATACGAGCCAAGTACAACAATTTCGTTCTGCTCGCGAAACTTTAACAACTGGGGAATTTCCCTCTTTGGCTCGCCCTCTGCAACCGTGTATGAAACATTGTTAAAGTGCCGGTTTATCAGTTCTTTTACCAGGTGGCTTTCAGGAACATGATGATTTGCTTTGTAAGGTTTCACTGTAATCACTTCGACCGGTAGCTGCCTTGCTGCCGGGAAAAGGTAGCTGAACAACTTGACTGCATATACCGATGCCGGTTCGCCATCATAAAGTATCACAATCTTGTTGATAGGTTTATAATCCGGCGGCACTACCATAACCGGGCATTCTGAACCCGCCAGAATTTCCTGGAGAAACGATGTAGGAACGTGCTGTTCGTATTGAGTAAAAGTCTCGTTTTTATTTACTACCAGCATATCAGCGTATACGCTTTCGTATATCGCTTCCCTGGCGGCGATACTACGGTCATGATGTATTGCGTGCTCAATTCCAGCCTTGTCACAGGTTTTTTTAAACTCTTTTACTGACTGGTCGCGGGTTAGGATGTCGTGTTCCTGTAATTGCCTCTTTTCGGTAAGCAATTTGGCATAACTATGGCTTTTGAGCGAATAGCTATGGTAGGTAAAATCGTCAAGAAAAGCGCCGGCTACGTAAGCGTCCGCCATCCTCGCAAACTCGATAGCGTATGCTGTTGTGCCGGGCGAATATTTTAGCCCGTCGAACACCGCCAGGAACTTTTTCGTGCTCATACTATTGTAAGCTTATTGTCTTAATTATCTGATTGGTAAATGATGTCCATTCGAAACGCTTTACCATCAAATTTTCACTTTTTAATGGCTAAAAAGAATGATGGAAATCAGGATTAATCCTGACATGAAGCATTATAAGCAAGTAAGATTATGCTCAAATGTGAGAGCTCCTGGGAAGCAGCAAAATAAAACCTGAAATGCTGACCAGAGCGGTAGCGGCGCCATATAGAAATACTGCCGGATGCCCCACCTTATCCCATAATAGCCCGGCAACAATACTGGCAATCAGATTGGATAAACCCGTTGTTGTTCCATACCATCCAATTGCGCTCGCACGTTTGTCGGGGAGGACAAAGTCAGTTGCGAATGCTTTCCCCATCACTCTGAAAATGCCCTGAAACATACCATATAATATAAAAAGCCCACCCATCACCAGCGCGCTCGATGAAAGTGCGAATCCTGCGTAAGTGGTGGCGAATATAGAAAGTGCCGCAATCAATAAAGGTTTACGGCCAAGTTTATCCGAAAGAGCTCCCGCAGGGTAAGAAATTATTGCAGCAACCAGGTTATAAGCAGCATAAATAATAATGGTAACAGGCAGTGATAAACCATGCGATTTAATTTGCATGATCAGGAATGCATTGCTTGAGTTACCCAGGCCAAAAACGACGACCAGTAAGATAAAGCGCCAATAGGTTTTAGGAAACTCGATCAGCCTCAAACTTACCTTTGAGCTAATGTCGGCGCCTTTATGTTCCTTAACCAATAACATCATTAGAAGCGCTAAAAGACCGGGAATGAAGGAAAGGTAAAATACCTGCCTGATAGAAATGCCAACGATAAAAAAGAGCCCGACAGTGATAATTGGACCGATAAAAGCTCCAAGATTATCCCCAAACCCTTCGAGTCCAAAAGCCATTCCGCGATTTTCTTCAGTTACAGAGCCGGCTATGAGAGCATCGCGCGGAGCTGAGCGTGTACCGGCGCCGAGCCTGTCGGTGAGCCGGGCGGCCCATGCTGCTGGCCAGGTCGGGGCGATACCGATCAACGGCTTTGACAATGCTGAAAGCAAATAGCCAATAATAGCCAATGGCTTTCGCCTCATCAATTTGTCAGAGAAATAACCGGAAATACCCTGTACAGAGTTTTGGATCGCTTCGGCGCTGCCCTCGATGACCCCCAGAGTGCTGCCGCTGACTTTGAGGTATTGCGTAAGGTAGATTGGCAGCAAAGGATAAAGCATTTCCGTTGATATATCCGAAAAAAGTGACGTACAAGCCAGCAGGAGAACGTTTTTGTTTAGTCTCTGAAAAACACCCTTCTTCGCTGGCCTCATTGTTTTCATCAAAGGAGCGGCACATTTTTATGATATAAAGCTAGCTAAAATCTACGCTCCCTTATTCCTATTTGTATCGCCGAACTTACCAATGCCATAATCATTCCTCATCACTATGGCTATGCATAGAAGACTCCGCATTTAATATTCATTTGCTTTTTCTGGATAGATTCAATAAAAAGGGATCAGAGCTATATGTTTGTACGACTTTAACGATTCGTCATCTACAAACTCTACGTCTCCGCCGTATTGAAGCACTTTTTCGATAACCTGGTCAACAGCATCTTTTACGTAGAAAGACGTTGTAATATGAGAGTTAGGCTTTGAGTAATAATTCTTTTCAACCACTAAAAGCCGGCAGTTTTTTTCATTCACAGAAGACAATACCTCATTGATACCATAAATCAATTTGCCGTGGTTGTTGGTCATTTGTAGTTCGCTCAATAAATTTTTCTGTTTAATGCCGGCCCAGTTAATCAAATGGGGCTCCATCAATGCCAAAATTTCGGCCTCGGTTGAATCGATGTAATTGCCGTTGATGAATTCTGCCAGGCTTCTTTCATTTCGGGTTATTCTTTTAAAATGTCCAAGCACTCTGTCGGCGCCGGCTATAAACACAGGGAACGGATAATTTTTTAACGCTATGGTCAAACCCTGATCAATATGGTGCAGAAACTTGTCCAGCATTTTTTCATTAAGCTGGTCGGGATCCGAAAAATTCGCGACCCGTTCAGGAACATCATTTTTATAAGCGGCCGCCACGTCGGGTACATTGAATTTGACCGGTATCATTTTAAAAGTGTTGCCCAGGAACATTTTAGATGATGATTCACTCAACAACAGGAAAAGATATTCAATGTGCTTTTTTCTGCTGTATACCAGGTCCCGGATACTGAATGTATTATCAATCACAAGTCTGTCTTCAACAGGGGTATCCAGGTAAAATATGTTTTCTGTTTGCGGCGATACGAACAGCGCGATAGCACGCTTATCCGTGCTGTAATCCACATTCCTTACGAGATTTTGCAGTTTTAACACCACAGGCATAGCCTTGCTTTCGGGATAAGCAGCAAGCAGCTCGCGTTTGACACGGTCTAGTGTTATTTGCAACCGGTGGCGCATCTCGTCTTTAGAAGCGATAACTGCCTCAAAAGTCATTACAATTGAGACCGAGGGCCGCTGCCTTGCAGCGCTTATGATGGTCTTTTCTTCTTTCGATATATTGGCCAAGCGTGTCATGTTGATATGATTGATATTCAAATCTATATGCAGACTACTACGAAAAAAATGACGCCTGTCACCGGGCATTCTGATCGTACTCAAAAAAACGGGACTACAATTCGTTACACGTTATTTAGAAGATGCCATTTCTTTTTGTTCTCTTCAAGGTAATAGATTACCTCTTCCTCGGTCACATCTTCAAAGTTTTGATAATAGAATCCTACACCCGGAAAATACTGCCGTTCGACAATAACCGATATTAATTCATCGCAATGCTTTGAAAGCATATTATAACCCGCCTGGGTAGAAACCGGCACAGCTACGATAACTTTGGACGGACGCTGTGCCCTAAGCATATTAATTGTGGCCAGCAGCGTATTGCCCGTTGCAATGCCATCGTCAATAACAATAACTGTTTTGCCTTTCAGATCGGCAGGGGCGCGTCCGGCCATGAACTTATTTTGCATTCGTTTCAGATACTGCTCAATCCGTGCCGTTTCCTGTTTGATATATGATTGTGATACGTCATGATGGGGCACCACAAAACTACCCCAAAGGCTCACAGCACCTATGGCGTATTCTTTATGCATAGGGTGGCCAATCTTTTTTGATAATATCAATTCCAATGGCATTCCCAACTCGTTAGCAACTACATAGCCCAACGGCACGCCCCCCTTGGGCACAGCCAGAACTGCGCCTTCCGTATTTTTATATTTCAGCAAGCGTTGGGCAAGTGCATACCCGGCATCAATCCTGTCTTTGAACATGTTTTAGGTGTTTTTTCAATAAATACTTCTCGAACCATAAACAAGCGGCATCTGCTGCCTGCTCAAGTGTGCCCGGCTCTTCAAACAAATGGGTCGCCCCGTTTATTATTACCAGGTCCTTTTGGCAGCGCATATGATCAAAAGCATATTGGTTGAGCTTTAAAACATCACGATCGAGACTACCGACGATCAGTAACACTGGTGCTTTTACTTCCTCAAGAGCCTCACGGGCCATATCAGGCCGTCCTCCGCGTGAGACAACTGCTTTTATATTGGGCATCACAGCAGCAGCTTTTATAGCCGAAGCTGCGCCGGTGCTGGCGCCAAAAAATCCAAAGGAATATTTCTTTTCGCCGAATGTTTTTTCAAGCCATTGTGTAGCCTGAACTAACCGGGATGTTAGCAAATAAATATCGAACCTTTTAGGGTAGTGCTGGCCTTCTTCTTCGGTAAGCAGGTCGAACAGGAGGGTGCCAATGCCATGTTTATGCATCCTGGCGGCCACCATCTGGTTACGGGGGCTTTTCCGGCTGCTGCCACTTCCATGCGAGAATATGACTATGGTTTTTGCAGCGTCCGGAATATAAAGATCGCCTTTCAACAAAATGTCTCCGATCGGAATGTTGATTTCGATGTAATCAAATGGTTTCATAATAATCTAAACTAATTAGAACTCGTCTTATAATTAATGATGCACATCACCGGTGAACATGATCATCATCATCGTACAATCGCTTTTCTTTTTGTTGATTGAACCATAAAAGCTTTAGCGTATGAAACCGTATGTTAACAGTCAAATATTGGAGGATGAACTTGCCGCAATAAGCCTGATGCAAAAGTGCTGTCACCCACTGCCGGATTCGGACAGCTTGCAGCCTCTATTGGATAAAATTGGCGATGCCCGCATCGTTATGCTAGGCGAAGCCTCGCATGGAACACATGATTACTATAGCTGGCGCGCTGCTATTTCAAAAAGACTTATAACTGAAAAGGGATTAATTTTATTGCAGTGGAGGGAGACTGGCCCGACTGTTACCGGATAAATCGTTTCGTTAAGAACTATGCTGACGCGGGCGAAAATGCCCGGACCGTGTTAGAATCATTCAAACGCTGGCCCACCTGGATGTGGGCCAATTGGGAGATGGTTGCGCTCAGCGAGTGGCTTCGCGAGCACAACCGGCATCTGCCAAACAATAAAAAAGCTGGTTTTTATGGTCTTGATGTTTACAGTTTGTGGGAGTCGATGGAAGCGATTCAGCAATACCTGGAGCGGGTTGATCCGGCATCTGTAAAGATCGTACGGGAAGCGTTGAATTGTTTCGAACCATACAGAAAAGGAGAGGGGCAGGAGTATGCGCGAGCCTGTATGTTTGTGCCGGAGTTGTGTCGGCCTGAGGTTGCTTATTTGCTGGCGCAGATCAGGAAAAGATTGCCGCAGTACAATACCGATCATGAAAATGTATTTAGCGCCGAGCAAAACGCACTAATAGCCGTAAATGCCGAAAAGTATTATAATGCTATGCTGCTTGGAGGGCCTCATACCTGGAACATCCGCGATGAGCACATGGCCGATACGCTGGAGCGGTTGCTGAAATTTCACGGAGACAATTCGAAAGCCATCGTTTGGGCGCATAATACCCATGTTGGAGATGCAAGAGCTACCGATATGAGCGCAGAAGGCATGTTTAACATCGGCGAACTTGCCCGGGTAAAGCACCACGAAAAAGGCGTAGCGCTTATTGGCTTCGGTTCTTACCAGGGAAGCGTGATTGCCGGCCGACAGTGGGGCGCACGTATGCAGTGCATGGATATGCCTGCAGCAAGAAAAGGCAGTTGGGAATACCTGGCGCATCGTACGGGAAGCGGCAATAAACTCTTTATTACAGAAGATCTTGTGGACGATGTTTTTATGGAACACCATATCGGGCACCGCGCAATAGGTGTAGTGTATAATCCCGAATATGAGCAATACGGCAATTATGTGCCCACAATCATACCGCTGCGGTATGACGCTTTCGTCTTTATCGATCAGACGCATGCTTTATACCCACTGCATGTCTTGCCGGACGCTAAAGAAGTGCCCGAAACCTACCCGTTCGGAGTTTGATTTAAAGTATTTATTTGTGCCGGATATGATCGGCAAACACGGCATCACTCAGCACAGTCCTGCCACCAGCCGAGGTAAAAACACTCATGGCCTCATCAAAGCTTTCGTGGCTTAGAGACCTTGTTGCATCTTCAATAATATAGGCTTTGAATCCCTCACGTAATGCATCCAAAGCAGTATAATAAACGCTATAATCGCCTGCGAGGCCAGCAACGTGTACTTCCCGTACATCTTTGGTTTTCAAATATCCCAATAATCCGGTGGATCGTTTATGATCATTGTCGTAAAAGCCACTATAACTATCCAGGTTTGGATCCATGCCTTTCCTGATGATTGCCTCAATTCGGTTTTGATTAAGTAATCGGCTTAACTCGGCGCCATGTGTGCATTGCACGCAGTAATCGGGCCATAATGTTTGCGGCGCGCCGTGCAGATAAATTTCATCAAATTTTTTTCTTCCGGGATGGTTGGAAGCAAAACTCGAATGGTTTTCAGGATGCCAATCTTGCGTAGCTATCACCGTATCAAAATATTGCTGCAGCTTATTAAGCAACGGAATAATAGCGTCGCCATCCTTTACCGGCAACGCGCCGCCCGGTAGAAAATCGTACTGGATGCCGACTATGATGAGGGCTTTCATATAATTTGGCTTTGATGTTGTTTTCGTTGCTGGCTGAGCAAATTCATCAGCGCTCTACTCATGTTACATTGTAACGATACCCATTTTCAAAACTTATGAATAAAGGATCCGGCTTTTTCGATCGACCTGTACTAATCTAATTTCTGCCTAATACACAGGGTTTTTGAAAAGAATATTGAAGATTAAAAATAATAACAGCATGATGATCAAAGCTACAATGATCATTATGCCCCAGTGAGTTTTGATACCCAATGGCTTCTTGTTGGTATGCTGTGCCATAGTTTTCAATAAATTGTTAGAGTTGACAATCCCGGATGTCGCTATGCTGTCTGTCTTACTCGCTTTGCTTACTAATGAGAATAGTTGTCTTTTTAACGTACGATAGTCCCCGGTAAAGCTGGTGATAAGCTGTTCCAACCTCACATGAGTATCAGCCAGGCGTTCTGTAGTATCAGGAAACGTGCCCCCACTGTTTAACGGTAGCTGATAAAGAAGATCATCCAGTTGTTTACTCAATTCATCAGTTTCCCGTTCAAGTTCCACGAGCTTAACGCTAAGTTGTTTTAGCTGATCAATATATTCAGGATTTAGCAGCTGGGCAAACCACTTATCCATCAATTGACGACAGAATTCCATCTCCGCTTTGATAAACAAGAAGTCAGCTTGCCATCGTGTGCCCGAAATATAATATTGGCGCGGCTCCGGCGACGGGTTTAATGCTGTTGTCATAGCATTCGTTTAGAAAATATCCCGGTAGCCGGGATATTTAATGAATGATTGATGGCTTGCTTCCTGTTCGTTTGATTCAAAAAGCAAACTCCGGTCCACCGATCTGTATCTGGTTATCTACACTGATCACACCGGGCGCCGACCAGGCTGCACTTTCGGCATCTTCCTTTTCCGAAAACGAACGCACTCTGCCTTTTAAAATAACTTTACTGCCGATAACATCGGTCATTACTTTTTCAGCCTCTATCGTCGCGCTGCGGTGAAAGGCCGCCATGATCTTTTTCTTAACGTCTGACGGAGCTATAGCCGGTGTTACCCGAACCAGGTTTATAACCGACCGAATACCTGCCAGGTGTTCAATAGCTTTTTTGGCGCGCTGACGCTGGAATTCCCAGCCAACCTCACCTTCGAGTTTTACCTGGCCGTCTTCTACCTTAACTGAAATTTTATTCTCAGGAATGTCCGTGTCCCACCTTAGCGCACTCAATACCGCCTGCGCTATTTCCGTATCGGTTTTGGTGTATCCCACCGACTTCCCAACATGAATGTCTTCCGCCACAGCTTTAACTCCGGCAACTTTTTTTGCAGCTCGCTCGGCATAGATTTTTTCAGAATAAGTATTTACCTGGCCGGAAAGTGTAACTATTCCATTATTGACAGCAACGCCTATTTCGGCCGAATTGACGGCGGGTTCCCACTTGAGTTCGTCCATCACGTCTTTTTGAATTTGAGCATCTGTTCTCATGATCGTTCACTTTTTGGTTAATGGTCAGAATGTTTTTATGTAGTCAAAACAATCATAAACACCTGGAAATAAATATGATGGCTGTCACGGTAATTGCTGATAGTTGTCAGGATATGAAAACTCGGCAACGAGATGGTCCGAGCCTTTAAATTTTCAGAACACGTTTTTATGAGTGCTTAAAGAAGCCGCCGATGTCTGAATGCACTCTTATGGATATTGATTGGCCGGGGATGCCAATATTAACAGCCCAGAAAATGTGCTAGCAATATTTCCATTTTCTTTTTTTAGAAATGCATGCGTTAACTGCCGATAGCAACTCGTTTTCTGAAAATGGTTTAATGAGATAGGTATCAACACCCCAGTCCATGGCTTTCCGAATATCTTTTTTTTCGGATTGTGC
>JAICXZ010000118.1 GCA_025934475.1 Mucilaginibacter sp.
ATTTGCGCGGAGGTTAACAAGATTGACGGTTCCACCTCAATTTCATCACATATTGAATTTTAATGCAAATGAGGGAATTTATGGAAAAAAGATTATGAATACCTCCACAGATGCACTTCAATTTTTAGCGGGCGGCGGTGAAAATGGCGCTCTGATTCGCGCCTTCGACTGGTCCACAACGTCGTTAGGCCCTCCGGAACATTGGCCAAAAAGTTTAAAAACCTGTGTGCGTATTATTCTTACCTCCCGGCAGCCCATGTTTGTATGGTGGGGTAAGGATTTGGTCAATATTTATAATGACGCCTATCAAACCATTGTAGGAGGAAAACACCCGGTAGCATTGGGGCAGTCTGCTTTTGAAGTTTGGAAAGAAATATGGCATATCATTGACCCAAGGGTAAATGCGGCGATTAACAATGACGAGGGTACTTATGATGAAGCGCTTCAACTGATCATGGAGCGCAATGGCTATCCGGAAGAAACTTATTATACCTTTTCGTATAGCCCTGTGCACGGTGATAGCGGCAAACCCGAAGGTATTATATGCGCCAACACTGATGACACTGAAAAGATCATTGGCCAAAGACAATTGCGCACCTTGAAGGATCTGGGTAAAGCCTATATTAATTCAAAGTCAGACAAAGACGTATATCAAGCCACCATCCAGGTTTTACAGGATAATCCCGAAGACTTCCCTTTTGCGATGCTTTATCAGGCCGATGAAGACGCTACCCATTTTACGCTAACCGGAACAACGTCACCTGCCAATGAAAATATCGCTCCGGGTCGAGTGGATGCGTCAGGAGGCTTGTTCTCGTGGTTCATCGGAAAGCCAATAAAAACAGGCGAAATACAGATAGTCAACCATGTGCCGGTTGGAATGCCAAAAGGGATCTGGTCGGTACAGCCATTTCAGGCCATTGCGCTGCCGCTTGCCTCTGCAGGGCAGGTAGCACCCTATGGACTTTTGGTGGTTGGCGTTAATCCATATCGCCTGCTGGATGAAAAATACAAAGGCTTTTTCGAGCTGGTTGCCGACCAAGTCGCGATGGCGATGGCTAATGTCCGGTCTTATGAAGAAGAACAAAAGCGTGTTGCTGCATTGCTGGAGATTGATCAGGCCAAAACGGTATTCTTTAATAATGTTAGCCACGAATTCCGCACCCCGCTTACCCTTATGCTTGGGCCACTGGAGGATCTTGTAAAACATCATGAAGATGAAATAAGCGGACCTATAAAGCGAAATATTGAATTCACCTACCGCAATGCCCAGCGATTACTGAAACTGGTAAACAGTTTACTTGAGTTCAGCAGGATAGAAGCCGGTCGTGTGCATGCCTCGTTTAAACCGGTTGACCTTGCGGCACTAACCTCCGAACTGGCAAGCGGGTTTCAATCAACAATAGAAAGAGCCGGCTTGCATTATGAAGCCGACTGTAACGATATCTCCTCCCCCGTTTATGTCGACCCGGAGATGTGGGAGAAGATAGTTCTTAATTTATTATCTAATGCATTTAAATATACGCTTAAGGGCACAATCAAATTAACATTGAAACAGGTTCGCGGTAATGCTGTGCTGCAGGTTGAGGATACCGGGGTTGGAATCCCGCATGACGAATTGCCTAAAATGTTCGAACGTTTTCACCGGGTACCGAATACGATCGGCCGAACTCACGAAGGAACAGGCATAGGCCTTTCGCTGATTTGTGAGTTGGTGAAGATGCATAAAGGCGAAATAAAGGTTGAGAGCACGGTAGGTAAAGGCAGCATATTCACCGTAACAATTCCACTGGGAAAAAGCCATCTGCCCCAGGCACAGGTTAGCGACAATTATAATCCGGTCAAAGCGTCGCCACTTGCTAACATCTTTATTGACGAAGCCTCGGCATTACTCGGCGCAGAGGAAGTAGGGCATGACGATATTTTGAGTGGAAATGAGGTGGCAACAAGCGTTGTTAAAGATGCATCGACCCACATTCTTATAGTTGACGATAATGCCGACATGCGCTCCTATCTGCGCCGGCTGATAGAACCCTACTATGAGGTATCATCGGCTAACAATGGCGCCGAAGCTTTGGAATCAATTCAAAAGTGTCTGCCTCAGCTGGTTGTTAGCGATGTGATGATGCCGGTAATGAGCGGCAAAGAGCTTGTTCAGGCGATCCGTCGCGATCCCGACACCGCAAGACTTCCTTTTATATTACTCTCTGCCCGTGCCGGCGATGAAGCACGCGTTGACGGATTGGAAGCGGGCGCCGACGATTATATGGTAAAGCCTTTTTCGGGGAGGGAACTGATAAGCAAAATACGTTCGCAGATAAACATTGCCAGAACGCGGAATCATGCTGATGAACTTATCAGGCAATTATTTACCAATGCACCAGTAGCTATTTCAATAGTACGGGGCCCGGATCATATTATAGAATTGGCCAACCGCCATATACTGGAAATATGGGGGCGCGAAGCCGATGAGGTTCTGAACAAGCGCTTGTTTGATGCCCTCCCCGAATTGAGAGGGCAAGGATTTGAAAACCTACTCGGGAATGTGCTGACGACCGGCAAACGCTACGTGTCCCATGAAAAGCATGTCGACCTGGTGCGGCATGGACGCCCGGCCAGGGTATATGTTAAATTTATTTATGAACCGCTATACGAGGCTGATGGCACCATATCGGGTGTGATCACGCTGGCGCACGAAATTACCGAGCTGGTTACCGCCCGGAAGCTGGCTCAACAAAGCGCCGACGAAATGAAGGAGCAGTTGCGCAGCAAGGACGAATTTATGAGCATAGCCAGCCACGAGTTGAAAACACCGGTTACAACGATGAGGGCAGCTTTGCAGATACTGGACCGCATGCATGTGGCGGATCCAAAAGCGGGTGCTTTCATATCTAAGGCAAATAAGCAAATGGAACGCATGACAGTGCTAGTGTCCGACTTGCTTGATGTTACCAGCTTACAGGCCGGGAAAATGCAGTTCTATATGGAGCACTTTTCATTTGCCGAACTACTGAACGATATTGTTGAGCAAAACCGGCAAACGCAAAGCCATCACAAGATTTCTTTGGAATCGGAAGGCGATTTTACTGTAAATGCCGACAGAAGCCGAATGGAACAGGTGATCAATAATTTCCTTTCTAACGCAATCAAATACTCTCCTGACAGCGACCAGGTAACCTTGAGCATTAAGGCGCAAAATGGCACCCTTAGATTTTCTGTCAAAGATTCAGGCATTGGCATTCCCGATGAAAAATTACCTTATGTGTTTGACCGTTTTTACCGGGTTCAAAGTTCAACCAAACATTTTTCGGGATTGGGTTTGGGTTTATATATCTCGGCCGAGATCATCAAACGACATGGCGGTGAGATAGGTGTAGAACAAAATGACGGAGACGGCTCTACGTTCTGGTTTTCGATCCCCGTTACCGAACAGACTCAAATAAAAGATACAGGCTTAAAAACTGCCGTTGCATACTAGAGCCTATATAAACTGAGCAATCACTTTTTGGAGATCGTCGATATTGAACGGCTTACTCAAATAGGCGTCCGCCTTGCAGTTCACAGCAATTTGTGCAATATTGTTCAGTGCCGAAATCATAATTACCGGGATATGAGCCGTTGATGGGTCGGTTTTGATCTGTTTACACAGCTCGCCTCCAAGCTCCCCGCTTATCCAATGATCGAGCAAAATAATAGAAGGATTTAACCCAATTATCTCATCGAAGGGGATCAATAATGACTTGGTTATGACTTCGAGATCAAGCTCAGCCGCCAGATACTCCAGCATGTCCAACGTATCATTATCATCTTCGATAATGAGAATTCGCTTTTGCATCGTAACAATATTGTGACCTTCTAATATAGGAAATTTTTCGAAAAATAAAAGAGCCGGGCTAAATAGCGCCGACTCCTTCATTGATATCTTAGCTCCAATTAGAGTTTGAGTGGGCTATTGCTGTAAACGTGGTATTCGCCTGGAGCTAACGTGGTTTGGTAGGCCGTGTTGGTCACATTTACGCTGGAGCCATCAAGATTATCAACCCATGTACCTATGGCGGGGAAATTTATGGTAATATTTGTTGCCAGACTTACTCCAAAATTGCCCACAATCTCTACATCGGTACCATCACTTCCAAGCAGTTGAATGAATTTATAAGCCCCGCTTGTACTATAGGTAAAATTTGAAGTAGTAAATACCGGGTTATTAATCTTCATTCGTATCAAACGCGAATAAACCTGGTAAAGATAATGCCTGTTAGCGTCTGACATGTATTCCCAATGAGGCGGTTTATCGCTTAGGCGACCGCCCAGATCGTTAATGCCGATATCATAGCCCCGTTCGCCAAATTCCCAGAACATTCTCGGCCCTGGTGAACCAAAAAGAAATGCGGCGTTCATCTCACAACGTTTAAGGCCCGTTGCAAGGTCCTTTATGTTATACGAGCCGCTGCTATTACCATACTGCTCGTTTTTATACTGCACGCGCTCTTCATCGTGGCTCTCAAAATAAGTAACGAGTGCGTTGGGGTTGGTGAAGTTCCAAGTGGTATAAAACAACCCGGAAAGGTCCCACGAGCCACCTGCGTCGTTATAGCTCATAGCAGCCTGCTCGCCGTTGCCGGCAAGGTTGGCCCAGGTCATCATACCCTGGCCGGCCAGTTCGTTCTCCTCCTGGTTGCTGGCAAAATCCTCAAGTATCACATAAAACCTGGGATCAATATTCATCATAAAATTATTATAGTCTTTCCAAATGGCGACGCGACTGGCATCATATTGCCCCCAAAGCGCCACGTCACTACCCGAATTGAATTGGGTAAATCCTTTAGCCAAATCGAACCGGAAACCATCGATATGGTATTCGGTCATCCACCATTTTAGCACATTTTTTACAAAGTATTTAGTAGCAGCGCTCTCATGATTAAACTGGAAGCCTACGTTGTACGGGTGCGTTGGTACGGTATTGTACCATGGATTATCTGCACTTGGGGCTGTGCCATTCCAATACATCTGCACCATAGGCGACGAACCGAAAGAGTGATTCAATACGATATCTTGTATCACCGCAATACCCTTGGCGTGGCAGGCATCGATCAACTCCTTCAAATCATTCTTTGTACCGTAATATTTATCGGGAGCGAAATAGAAATTGGGATTATAACCCCATGAATCGTTACCCTCAAATTCGCTTACAGGCATCAGCTCAATGGCATTCACACCCAGGTTAACAAAATAGTTCAGGGTATCCTTGATTGTTTTATAGCTGTGAGTCGCCACAAAATCGCGCACCAATAATTCGTAAACCACCAGGTTTTTTGGATCGGGGCGCTTAAAATTGCTTACCTGCCAGGTATAAGTTGGCTGGCTATACCAAAAAGTACTGACAATGCCGGTGGTTGAACCAGTGGGATACGATTTCAGATTGGGATATATCGATGCGTCGATATACTTATCATTGTCGGGATCGAGCACTTTCTCGGTATAGGGGTCAGCAACTTTGAGCGTGCCATCTAGCAAATATTGATAGGCATATTCTTTGGTTGGGTCCAGGTTATCAATCTGCACCCACCAGCGCGTACCATCTACCGAGTTTTTCATCGCGGTGGGTGTCCAACTATTGAACTCACCTATCACAGCGGCACTTTTCTTCTTGGGCGCATATAAATTAAAAATGACCGACTTACCTCCATTTATAAAGGTCACCCCATCATTGGAACCAGCCGGCGGATCAACGCCATTTGAGTTTCCGGTAACGTTCCCGGAATTGCCCGTGTTTTTCGGCTCCTTAGAGCATGAAGACAATAAGGTTACAAGTACAACACTGATTAACAGGAGGAAATATCTTTTCATCATAAATTGATAATAAAATTGGCCCCTAAAATTAAGCTGAATTTTCCATTATTTTATTGAGGCGGATAAATAAAAAATTTCGGGGAGTAGGTGAGTATAGCCAGGGGCTAGGCCGGCAGGTTATAACATGCCCGGCAGCGCGGTTCATAGCTTTCCTTTTCGCCAAGCAATACGGTGGCGTCATTGGCCACCAGGCGATATGAATACAGCGCAGGATTACCACATTTTACGCAAACTGCATGTACTTTGGTGACCGATTCGGCGATGGCCATCAAGATTGGCATAGGGCCAAAAGGATTGCCTTTATAATCCATATCAAGTCCGGCCACAATTACACGCACTCCTCTATTGGCCAGTATATTGCAAACGTTGGGCAGCTCATCATCAAAAAACTGAGCCTCGTCAATACCTACAACCTGAACATCGCTGCCTAATAATAGAATGGAAGAAGAGTTATCAACCGGGGTGGACTGAATGTAATTGGCGTTATGGGATACAACGGCTGTTTCGTCAAAACGAGTGTCTGTGCGGGGCTTAAAAATTTCGACGGTAAGCCTGGCAATTTGCGCGCGCCTGAGCCTGCGTATGAGCTCTTCTGTTTTGCCCGAAAACATCGAGCCGCAAATCACTTCAATGCTGCCGCCCAATTCGCTTTTTCGTTTAAAAACTTCCTCATTGTACAGCATGGCAAACCTTTTGTAGCGGGCAAATATCATAATTTAATCCTATTTTTGATAGGCATTTGATACATCGCTATGAAGCAGCAGGAAATTTTTAAAAAGATAGGCAATATTTTAAAAGAGCTTAATGAACAATATGAATACCTCGGAAGTGTAGATGTTCAGCAGTTGAACGACCTGGAGTTGGAGCTCTTCGTCGCCAATGCACATTTTTTGGCCGAACACTCCGAAGTACTCCGCAAGCTCAATCAGCAAAACCTGCCTCCTGTCCCTGTTATCAAAGAAGATCCACCCAAAAAGCTTGCAGAAAAGTATTTCGAACCAGTTGTTCAACAGGCAAAGCCTGAACCGGTTATTCCTGCAAAAACAGTCGAGCCGGAACCCGACGAGTTGGAAGATAACCCGGTGCCGCACATTGACCTAACAGCAAACGGCGCGGACGACGATTTTTCAGTCGTGAGACGTGAAGAGCCCGGAGTGATCAAACATGAGTTGATACTGGACGAGTCGCAAAACTGGGAAGACGAAGAAGATACCGGTTTTGAAATTGAAGAAGTTCCGGAGCCGGAAGAGCCTGTTGTAGAGAAGCCACAAGCCGAGGCTGAGGAGACTGCTGAAGTAGCCGAACCGGAGCCTGAAAGGATAGTCCCACCTCCCGCTGAGATTAAACCCGCCGATATTAAACCAGTGGAGCCGAAGCTTGAAGAAGTTAAACCGGCCGGTGTTAAACCTGCTGAGGCAAAGCCAGCGGACGTTAAACCTGCAGAGCCGAAACCGGCGGAAACTAAACCTGTTGAGCCGAAGCCAGCAGAGACAAAACCTGTTGAAGTTAAACCGGAGAAAATGACGCTTCCGGAAATTACTGCGATTGCTGAGGCCAAATTAGAATCAAAAACCGACGAGCCGCTTACCATCAACCAGAAGATATCAGCACAACTGAATAAAACGGCAAAACTTTCTGAACAGCTTCATCCGCATGCTATATCTGATCTGAAACAGGCCATCAACCTGAATGATAAGTTGCTATACATTAAGGACCTTTTTAATGGCTATAACCTGGCATACAGCGAAGCCATTGATATCCTGAACCGCTTACAAACATTTGAGGAAGCCGAAGAGTTCCTGCAAAATAATTATGCGGCTAAAAATCACTGGGAAAGTAAGCAGTCTACTGTGGATAAGTTTCATGCGCTTTTGAGAAGACGGTTCTCCTAAGTGGCAGTAGCAGTAGCAGTGGCAGTCATTTTTTGACTGGCATAATTATTCTTAGCTGGCTATTTTCGCAAAAAAATTCATCGGCATATAATCCCCACTTTCACTGCTGGGCCTATTATTTTTATTGACCAATTCAACGACTGCAA
>JAICXZ010000655.1 GCA_025934475.1 Mucilaginibacter sp.
AAGTATTTCGTTTTTCTATTTCCTTTTTCACTTCTTCTATTAATTGCTGTTCTGTAGGTAGGTACAATTTGTACTCACTTGCAAATATGGTTTTGTTATTTTCCGGAAGGGATATCTTTACAACAGCATTATTCTTTTCAGCACATAACAAAATACCTATAGTGGGCTTTTCGAAATCTTTCTTTTCATATCTGTCGTAATAATTAACATACATCTGCAATTGTCCAATATCCTGATGAGTAAACTTTGTAGTCTTTATTTCAATAATGACAAAACATTGCAGTAGTCGATTATAAAAAACAAGGTCAATGAAAAACTCATCGCCCTCAATATATAAGCGTTTTTGTCTGGCTACAAACGCAAAGCCATTGCCCATTTCTAACAAGAAATCATGCAAATGAGTAATGATAGCCTGCTCTAAATCCTTTTCATAGTATGATGCTTCACGGTGCAATCCTAAAAATTCAAGATAAACCGGATCTTTAATTATTTCTTTTGCGTCGGATGGCTCCCGTTCGTTGCGCGCAACAGCCAGCACACTGTCTCTATCATTACTCATTAGAAGCCGTTCCCATAAACTACTATGGATTTGACGTTCTAATTGGCGTACGGTCCAATTATTTTTGATAGCTTCCGCTATATAAAAATCACGTTTGTCCTGACTGTCAAGCCGGATTATAACTTTGTATTGACTCCAGCTTAATTGCGAATACAATGTATTCGCAATCGGAAAGGTGCGATAAAATTGACGAAATAATTCTATCTGCCTTTTTGAAAATCCACTACCATACTCTGGCTCTAATTGGTCAGCAATAAACTTCGTGAGGTAATTACCATAATCAGCCCTGTCCTTGCCTTGTTGCTCTTCTTCAAAAATACGTTGACCAATCTGCCAGTACATCAATGTACGTTCGTGGTCGACCAGCCTGATAGCTTTGTCTTTAGCCTGAAGAATTATAGCTTGAATGTCAGCAATTACCGATTGATTAATAAGCATGGTAGTTAGGGTTATAGCTAAATGCCAAATTTACAAAATACAGGTGGTTTACCTAAATTTGAGCATTAGTAATGCTCTGCCCTAAATGAAAGATGACCGATTAAATTTGTACAAGTCCTTATTTAAAGGTAGAGAAGATGTATTTGCTTTAAGATGGGAAAAAGGCAGCAAAAGCAGTTACATGCCAGCTTACAGCTTCGATCCTCATCGATATAAGCTGCATCAAATGAGAGGCGGGACTTTCCAAACCTTTACTGATAAAACATACCAGCCCTTAACGGACGACCATCTTGTCAAACATCTTAAAGGAGAGCAGGTTGTCGGACTATATCCATTATTACAGGACAATAAATCCTGGTTTATCGCGGCAGATTTTGATGAAGCAGATTGGATGATAGAATGCCAGGAATTTATTAAAATTTGTGAGGGATATGATATACCAGCATACTTAGAACGTTCCCGCTCTGGCAAAGGCGGTCACGTCTGGATATTTTTTGAAGAACCTTATGACGCGTTCCGAAGCAGAAAAATAATGACGGCATTACTGCAAAAGGCAGGATTAATTTCAGTATTCGATAAAAACTCAAGTTTCGACCGGCTTTTTCCTAACCAGGATTATCATTCAAAAAAGGGCTTAGGGAATCTCATTGCATTACCACTCAATAAAACGAGTTTAGTTAATGGCAATAGTTGTTTCATTGCCCCTGCTACTTTACAACCATTTGATGATCAATGGAAATTCTTAAAAACTGTTATCAGAGTTTCTATAAGCCATCTTAATCATATTTACAAAGAACATACTGATAAAGACGAAATTTCTACAGGACTGTTCCACAGAGAGGAAATCACGGCAGGAAAATTAACGATTGTCTTAAATAATGAAATCCATATTAGCCGAGCGGCGTTGCCACCTTCTCTAATAGCATTTCTAAAAGAGGAGTTAAATTTTGCCAACAATGAATACCAGGTAAAAAAGAACATTAATAAAAATACCTTTGGCATAAAGCGTTATTTTAAACTGCTAACGGAAACATCCGAATCAGTTTCAATTCCCCGTGGATTTATTGGCAGGCTGCTGCGCTTTTGTAAAGAACAACAAATTGAATATGTGCTCGAAGATCAGAGAAAAAAAGCAGAAGCAATCAGTTTTAAAGGTTCTATAGCATTACGGGACTATCAGCTACCGGCGCAGCAAGCTGCCGCTAAAAAGGATTTTGGTATTATCGTAGCTCCTCCAGGCTCGGGTAAAACAATATTAAGTTTATCCATTGTAAAGGATAAACAACAACCAGCCCTCATTTTAGTTCACCGCAAACAATTGGCAGACCAATGGATGGAACGGATAGAATCATTCCTAGGGATATCTAAAAAAGACATTGGACATATTAGCCAGGGAAAGAGCAGAAAGGGCAAACAAATTACCGTTGCCATGATTCAAAGCATGGAAAAGGCATTTGAATCAACGGAATCTTTAGAGCTCATCGATGCTTTTGGTACTATTATCATTGATGAATGTCATCATGTTCCTGCGGAAACCTATCAGCGCGCTATAGGGAAACTGAACAGCTATTATATGTATGGCCTTACAGCTACTCCATTCAGGAAATACAGTGACGGTAAGCTGATATTTGTTCATTTAGGGGAAATAATCCATGAGATTAAAGCACCCGATGTACAAAATCAAACAAATACGCAGATCATTATAAGAGATACCGATCTTTTTGTTCCCTTCAACACCAAAACAGATAAGTTCGAAACACTTTTTAAGATTCTGATCCATGATTCCGCAAGGAATCAACTCATTTTGAATGATGTGATATTACGATTAAACTCTGGCAAAAAATCTGTTATTATCACAGAGCGAAAGGAGCATATTACTGCATTGCAACAGTATTTAAAACAGAACTACGATACCATCGCATTAAGTGGCGAAGATTCGGACCTGGGTAAAAAATCCAAATGGGCAGCTATCAA